>NZ_WSPP01000102.1:0-3783 GCF_009767705.1 Myroides sp. LoEW2-1
CAATATATTTTTCAAATATTTTCTTGGCCTTTTTCTTACAGACCTCTTTTTTGTACTTATCATGAGCCGATAGATACACAACAGGAGCTTTTTTACACATCCCCTGACACTTCATCTTACAGATAGAATATCCTCCTTCTAACCCTTTCTCCTCAATTAACTCTTTGAAACAACTTTTCGTTTCCTCATTATACCTACAACATTTTTTTCCTTCACAAATAAAGATTGTATTCTCTCCTTTCTTAACTTTACTCATCTAACTACAGATTTATAGAACAAATATATTTATTTTTATTTATTCTAAATTACAATATATCAAATAATATGAAAAAATTAAGTTTTTGGGTGCTCTTGTATATCATCAGTAAAATTGTGTTTTACTTTTTCACTCAAAATACAGCAGTTGTCGAGAAATACTATTCTGAAGGTTTTTACTTATCCTACAGCAAGCTGTTGAATAAAATGACATCTGCAATCCCCTTTTCTATCGGAGATCTACTTTATTTTGTTTTAGGCATCTACTTATTACTTAAAATCATTAAAACAATTAAAGCGAACACGAGTATAAGAAATAAAGCTTACTTATTTATTCTTTTGGCAACTAAGTGCTATGTGATTTTCTACCTCGCTTTCAATCTAATGTGGGGGTTAAATAATTACCGTATCCCCCTACAAAATCAACTCGATATTGCAATTACCTATACAGAAGAAGACCTTATCAAACTAAGCCATAAGATCATCAACACAGTAAATGCACAACAGTTGCAAATAACAAAAGACAGTACTGTTGCAGTAATTAACAACCAAGACATCAAAGAAATATATGAAAACTCTAAATACGGATTGGAAAAAGTAGCTATAGATACAAAGTTGTTTGATTTCTATGATACGAGTATCAATTCTTCACTATACAGCATTCCATTGACATACGCTGGTTTTGGTGGATATATAAATCCTTTCACTATTGAAGCTCAAGTAAACAACAAAATACCAAAGCTTACCATGATTGTAACCGCATCACACGAAATCTCACACCAAATGGGCTACGCAAGAGAATCTGATGCAAACTTTATTGGATTTCTCGCTACTTCCAAGCAAGACGAGCTAATCTACCAATATGCCGCAAATATCTTTGCTTTGAGATTTTGTTTAAGTGAACTACATAAAACAAACAGTGCATCTTTCGAATCAATAGTACAGAGAATATCCTCTGGTGTACTTGTCAATGTAAATGAGAATACGGTATTTTGGCAACAACACAAAAACTTTACAGACGAAATTTTCAAAAACTTCTATCATCTATTCTTAAAAGCAAATAATCAAAAAGAAGGGCTGCGTTCGTACAGTAAATTTCTTGCACTATTAATAAACTACGATAAAAAAACACCCCTTTATAAAACTGATAATTCAGAAGTAAAATCAACTTCCTTATAGACATCTATTCTTATGACTACAATGAAGCATCGCACTGAATCGACAATCTAAATGTAAGATAGTCCCTTATACTATACACAATGCAATATTACAAGTCTTATAGTCAACCAAAATCTTCAATCCGCTACAAGCAGTTGTATTTCAGATACTAACACCATAGATTATACCTAAAAATCGCATGGCAAAACAAGCACTTAATACCACTATATAGCTATTCGACGATATATAAACTTGTCTGCTACCGAAGGATATTTTCAATAAAACTTCATTCATCCCTGTTGACGATACAACTTTCGCATTAAATGTAAATCCACTGAACACAAAATAAAACAGTGGTTTGTTAGGTCTTTCTTGCACCTTTCTTGCAGTTTTACTGCCCGCAAGGGGTGTTTTAGCAAGGACACCCCCAGCAAACCGCAAGGATACCTCAAGAAAGTGCGACCAAAATAGTACTGATTCCTAATTGACTATGATCTAAAGAAGAAACACTTGATGTAGGACTAACTTTATCTTTGAGCTTTAGCAGTACTTGAAATAGACATTAAATTACAGCTTGTTACTTTGCTACTTCAATTGATACTATCAATTGACTACTTCGCATCTCTATCCATATCAAAACACTGTTATTCCATTGACATCAACTTTTAATAGCTATATCCGACTTCGCAAAACTGCTAATAAGAAAATAATTGAGTGTAGTAAGCAAGATTATGTGCACAAAAAAAGGATACCTATTGTTTAGATATCCTTATTTATATTATTTACTTAGCTAAATTATTGTCAAAACTCTCTGAATTTTTCTTCTTATAAGGTCTGACAATTAACCTCGCTTGTCTATCGAACATTAAATAGTTATACAACCAGTTCCAGAATACAACCAATTTATTTCTAAATCCAATCAATGACATCAAGTGAACAAACATCCACACGAACCAAGCAAAAAACCCGTTAAAGTGAAATTTAGGTAAATCTACAACAGCTTTATTTCTACCTATTGTAGCCATAGACCCTTTATCATTATACACAAATGGCTTTAGCGGTTTCTTCTCTTTCAAGCGCTCTAAGTTCTTTGCTAACAAATCACCCTGTTGTATAGCAGGTTGAGCCATCATCGGATGCCCCATTGGTGTTTTTTCTGTCATCATTGTAGCGACATCACCGATTGCAAATACATCCGTAAAACCTTCTACTTGATTAAACTCATTAACCTTGATACGATTACCTCTTTGGATAACTGTAGCATCAAATCCTTCTACAGGTGCTCCCATTACCCCAGCTGTCCAAATAACTGTTTCTGCTTGAAATTCTTTACCAGATTTAGTCTTGACAGTCTTTCCATCATAGCCGACAACTATCTCATTCAGCCAAACATTCACTCCTAACTTATCTAAAAATTTCTCAGCAGCTTTAGAAGATTTATCTGACATAGCATCCAAAACTTTTCCTGCCCCTTGAATAACGTTAATAGTCATTTTTCTAAAATCTAAATCAGGATAATCTTTAGGCAAGACGTGTTTCTTCATCTCTGCTAATGCACCAGCTAACTCTACACCTGTAGGTCCAGCCCCAACAATAACAAAATTCATTAATGCTTTTTGCTCATTAATATCGTTTGTCAATAAAGCAGATTCAAAATTCTCCAACACTAAACTGCGAATATTCAATGATTGAGGAATCGTTTTCATCGCCATACTATTGTTCTTGATCTCCTCATTTCCAAAGAAGTTAGTTTTAGAACCTGTAGCAATTACAACATAGTCATAAAATATTGTTCCTATATCCGCAATCACTTTCTTATTAACTGTATCAATGCGTTCTACTTCAGCTAATCGGAAATAAATTTCATCTAACTTCTGTACCACTTTTCGTATTGGATAAGCAATAGATCCTGACTCAAGACCTCCTGTTGCTACTTGATACAATAGCGGTTGAAAAGTATGATAATTGTGCTTGTCTAATAAGACTACTTGAAAATTCTTATTTTTCAATTTTTTAGCGAGCGAAAGTCCTCCAAAACCACCACCAATAATAACCACACGTGGTTGGCTTGAAGTAGGAATATTCATCATAATCAATCGATTTTTACAGTGCAAATTTACAATTAATTCTTGTCTTTTTTAGTTTATAAAGCTTTCAAACATATTACTCGTGCTATCATAAAATAACAACTAAGTAGTTTTTTAAGTCGTTTTTTAGCAATTTGACAAATCAAACAAGTGTAACTAAATAATTAATCTAAAAAAGCAAAAAACACCTTATTATTACTAATTATTTAAAAAAAATCAATCCTTTTTAAAACTAAAATAAGACTATCACAGCAATTATTTGACAGTCTTGATAGTATAAAAA
>NZ_WSPP01000103.1:0-281 GCF_009767705.1 Myroides sp. LoEW2-1
GACTTAGCTCCATAGGCTTTGTATCCGCTATAACCATCGGTTTGCAGATATCCTTTGAAGTTTTCTAATACAGGTAGTGCAGCGCTACCACTACGTGTGGGACTGTAATTGAACATTACGAGTTTGGATATAGGTGCGTGATACACCCAATAATACCCAAGATGAGATTTATCTTTCTTTTTCTCATCTAAGACTTTGATGGTGGTTTCATCAACTTGAAGATATCCTTCATTTTTGATGTCCAGCAGAAGCTTTTCATATAGTGGTTTTAAAGCATCCAT
>NZ_WSPP01000104.1:0-24315 GCF_009767705.1 Myroides sp. LoEW2-1
AGAGAGAGTGTTTTTTGGTGTGCAACTCAAAGATAATTTGAGATCCTTAATTTACTCTCTTTTTTTGTACCTTTTTTTTAAACGTTTAGGACGTTATTGGTAAATATCTATAAAATATACTTTTATAAATAAAAAATTAGATTTATATTTGCACCCTTAATAAACATCTTAATTTTATTGTTATGTACGCAATCGTAGAGATAGCAGGGCAACAATTCAAAGTGAGCAAAGACCAAAAAGTGTACGTTCACCGTTTAGCATCTGAAGAAGGAACAACTGTTACTTTTGACAAAGTTCTTTTAATTGATGATAACAACAACATCACTTTAGGCGCCCCAGCTATAGAAGGTGCTTCTGTTGAAGCTAAAGTTTTACAACACCTTAAAGGTGACAAAGTAATCGTTTTCAAAAAGAAAAGAAGAAAAGGTTACAAAAAGAAAAACGGTCACAGACAAGCTTTAACTCAAATTGTAATTGAGGGAATCAATGCAAGTGGAGCTAAAAAGAAAGCAACAAAAAAAACAGCTGAAGCAGCTGAGTAATTAACAAACAAAATTTAAAACGTCATGGCACACAAAAAAGGTGTAGGTAGTTCTAAGAACGGTAGAGAATCAGAATCGAAACGTTTAGGCGTTAAGATTTACGGTGGTCAAGCAGCTATCGCTGGAAACATCATCGTTAGACAAAGAGGTTCTAAGCACAATGCTGGTGAAAACGTTTACATGGGTAAAGATCACACTTTACACGCGAAAATTGACGGTGTTGTTAAATTCCAAAAGAAAAAAGACAACAAGTCATACGTTTCAGTACTTCCATTTGAAGCTTAAGAATCAGAGATCTGTTTAACAGATAACAAAATAAAAAAAGGCACTTAATTAAGTGCCTTTTTTTTATGCCTTTCCTCACCAACTCAGCTCCATCAATTGAATGACTATTAAATATTTAAGGCTAAATCAATCCTTTCGACATTATTTCGACATTACCCAAACTAAGTCAAAGATTCTACTTTACATTATCCAGCCAGATCTACCATATTTATAGCTAACAAAATCACTTATTTAGAAATATTAAAAATAAGTTTGTGTATTAAATAATATTATTTATTTTTGGTCTAAATAATATTAAGCAATAATTATAAAATGAAACTTACCAAACTATTCTCTGGAGTCGCTATACTGGCGTTCCTATTTACAAGCTGTTCAAGTGATGACAATAATGAACCTATCAGACCTGACAACAAAGATCAAATTGCTTTAGGTAGCATTTTACCTATCGAGGGGACTTACGTTTTTCCACACACTCCAACAATGCCATTGCCTTTTAAATTTGAATCAAATAAGATAACTATCATATTTGAAGATAAATCAAATCAGACAACTGCAGAGGATGTTTACGACGTACTATCAGTATATAAAAACACAAGTAAAGACGAAATCATTAAAGCAGTGACTAAGTCAAAATCTACGCAAGAATACAAGACCTTCTTCTTTAAAGATCAAAAAGAAGAAAGTGTTCTGATACATATGGACTACAGTTTCCCAACACAAGATGAAGCAATCAAATCTGCATATCCAACGGAAACTAAAACAACCACTAAAACTATTACAGCAGATAATCCGCATGGTAATATGAAATTTGGTTGGTTAAAGTTAGAAAAAGAAGAAGATAAAGTTCAGAATATGGATAAACTAAAAGGAGTTTATGGTTCTGAAATTATCATGAAAGAAGGAAATCCAACCGCTCAATATGTTTTTAAAATAAATAGTGATGAAGACGCTTTCCTTTTCAGAGCTAATATGGGCAAAGGTTTTGGTGATTCTGCATCTTTTATTCTAAAAAAAGTAGCAACAGATGAAGCTAAAGGCCAATTGATATATGAAGTAACAGGCTCAACAGGTTATTACGAAGGAAGAACTGGACAGTATCTAACAATCTACGTTAAAGACATATCAGCAGATGGAGCAAAAGCAACTTTTGCCATTGCTACTAAAGACGGAAGTAATTCTGTAGCTGGTAGCAAAGGTGATGTCGTAGGTAAGACTATAGAAGAAGCTAAAGCTATCAAAGCTCCTGAAGCCAGTCAAGTTTGGGAAAATGATATGATGAACTACGCTCACAAGTGGATGCCTACAACAAGAGAATAATTACATTCTAAATAGATATTTTAAGCAATAAAAAAGGAGTTATAGTATGCATTATACTATAACTCCTTTTTTTATTCCAAAAGATTACTCAACTTTTAATGAATGATACAGTTCTAAAGCTTTTCCATCAGTCAACATCGAAACAAAATGGCATACACTCATTAATCGTTCATATAAACTATCAGTTTCTAAATGATACTTCTCAGGTAGTAACTTCAGCACTAAAGTATCGTAATGCGTTTCATCATGGTGGTAATGATTATTAACAGCTGTGGTAAAACTATCCAATAAGCTATGTATTACCTTATAGCCAATTATTTCCTTTTCAACAACTTCCTTACTTTGATAAACATTATTAACACTAATATTAATGATATCTTTCATTTGAGCAATGTAGGCACATTTATCAGTTAAAGCGTGAGGAAACTCCCCTTTTAAGATACGCTCTTCATTTTCAATAAATACCCTTGTTACATCCTGAATCAAACTTCCAATAGCCAAAGCGCGTAAATAACTAACGCGATCTTCCTTAGAAGTTAACTGTGAATAAGTATCACGGTTAATGCTCCTCTCGACTATTTTAATCAAAAACTCTAAAGCGTGTTCTTCAGGAATCCAACCTAAATTAATTCCGTCTTCGAAGTCTATTATAGTGTAACAAATATCATCTGCAGCTTCCACTAAATAAGCCAGAGGGTGTCTATGATATCTCAATGACTTTTTATCTTTAGAGATAAGCCCTAACTCATCCACAACATCAATAAAAGCAGCTTTATCACCTTGAAAGAAGCCATATTTTTTATCCGATATATCAAGAGTCGGCTTCTTTGGCAAACTCTCCTTAGGATACTTCATAAAGGCCCCAAGAGTAGCATAAGATATACGCAATCCTCCAACAACACCAGGTCGCGATTTAGTCAATACAGTAAAACCATTAGCATTTCCCTCGAAATCCACAAAATCTTGCCATTCTAAAGCTGACAAATGCTTTTTGAACTGCTGTCCTTTACCATTAACAAAAAAGTCGCCAATAGCCTTTTCGCCTGAATGACCAAAAGGTGGATTACCTATATCGTGTGCTAAAGCCGCTGCTGCAACTATAGCTCCGAAATCATTTACTGTGTAACCATACTCTTGAGCCAAATAAGAATACTTGCTCAATAGCTTTTCTCCAACATTTCGACCTAATGAACGCCCAACGACAGATACCTCAAGGCTATGGGTCAAGCGCGTATGTACGAAGTCAGTTTTTGAAAGAGGAATTACTTGAGTCTTATCCTGTAAACTGCGAAATGCAGAAGAAAAAATAATGCGATCGTAATCAACCTCAAAGCCAATACGAGTTTCACTCTCATCTAAGCGGTGTCTAACAAATGTATCTCCGTGCTTTTTTAGAGATAACAGTTTTTCCCATTTCATCATATGCAATGATTAAAATTATATTTCTATAGCTCTAAAGCTAATTGACTATTAATAATATTGTCTTTTACAGTTCTAAAGATATGGTTCTTCGCTTCTGCATAAGAAATGTCATAGATTCTTTCAATTTTAGTGTATTCCTCAGGATAAACAGCCAACATCTTATCGTAATAAGCATCTAATGCATCCTTGTTAGGAGAGGTATATTCCAATTGAAGCTCAAATCGACGTCTTAAAGCCTCATCTATCATGTGTATTTGATTTGTTGCAGCCATAAGAATAGACTTAGCAGGAAGGTTGTCTATTAATTGTAAAATAGCATTAACCACGCGTTTCATCTCGCTGTTATCTTTGTTGTCGTAATCTCTAATCTGACCGAGAGAATCAAACTCATCAAAGAAAAGTACCGAACTTTCATATTGTACTTCTTTAAACAAGCTCTCTATATTCTTTGCCGTTTCACCAAGTTTAGAAGAAACAATAGTCGCTAAATTAACAATAATAAGTTTCTTATCTAAATGTTTAGCAATAGCTTTTGCAGTCATGGTCTTACCGCACCCCGTCTTTCCGTATAATAATATTTTATTACTCACAGGTAGATTATACTTCATAAGTATTTCTCGGTATTTATACTCTTTCAAAAACTGCTCTAACTCAATCTTCACGTTATCATTGAACATGACGTCATCCAAAGAAATTTTGCTGCGATCTAAATAATATAAAGAACTCATATACTAAAAAAATTGTGTGTTGTTAATGAACAAATATACCCTTAATAATAATCAGATTCCCCAACCAGAATATAAAAAAAGTAAACTATTCCAACAAATTTATAACACAATGACACTATACAAAGAAGAATCAAATCACTACAAAAAGATCACATTAACATATAGAAAAAAAAGAGGGTACAGTTTACACTGTACCCTCGTAATTATATTGCGTCTTGATACGCTTTCTTATTTCTCATCACCTACAAGAAAAAACTTCATTGATTTCATAGGGTAAGCTGTTCTACTTTTACCACTTGGGTTAGCAATTACAGTCTTGATACTTACTAAATCTCCTATTTTAAAGCTAGCCTCTGTATACTGATAATCTAACAAATATGGCCCACAAAAATAATTTCCTTCTGAATCTTTCTCAATAACACCTTGGTAAATACCTTTTTTAGTTTCTTTAGACATAATAAAATCAATTAAAGCAACAAAGGTACAATACTTATCAAGACATTAGTATATTCCCTTAAAACTATTTACTGTCCTATCAGATCACCTCAAATAGTCGAAACTATGATCAACTACGAACCACACATTTCACAATCATCTTCATTGTTCGAAGCCATTCTTGCTTTGTGAATCATTTCTTGATACTCCTCAATGGAAATTTGTTCCACATCTTGAGCTGTATTTGGAGTTGTTTTCTTCTCGTTATTCAAAGTAAACTTAATTGCATCTACCGCAGACTTGGTACGCAAGTAATACATACCAGTCTTTAACCCGGCTTTCCAAGCGTAAAAATGCATAGAAGTCAACTTCGCGTAATTAGCTCCTTCCATAAATAGGTTCAATGATTGGGATTGATCAATGAAATACCCTCTATCTCTTGACATATCGATAATGTCCTTCATACTCATTTCCCATACAGTTTTATAAAGGTCCCTAATGTCTTTTGGAATAAACTCTATATGCTGAATTGATCCATTAGCACGCATTATTTCTTGTTTCAAATCTTCATTCCACAAACCAAGGTCTACAAGGTCTTTTAATAAATGTTTATTCACAACAATAAACTCCCCTGACAAAACACGTCTTGTGTAGATATTAGAAGTATAAGGTTCAAATGCTTCATTATTCCCCAATATCTGAGAAGTAGAAGCGGTAGGCATTGGCGCTAATAACAAAGAGTTTCTAACTCCATGTTCCATGACTTGCTTTCTCAAACTTGACCAATCCCATCTTCCACTCAATTGACTATCATCTATACCCCATAAATTAAACTGAAACTCACCTTGTGATATAGGCGATCCTTCAAATGTAGAATAGGCACCTTCTTCTTTTGCCAATTCCATAGATGCAGTAACAGCTGCAAAGTAAATAGTTTCAAAGATCTCTTGATTCAATTGCTTCGCTTCCTGACAAGTAAAAGGAAGTCGCAATAAAATAAAGGCATCTGCAAGCCCCTGAACACCAAGACCTACAGGTCTATGTCGCATATTCGAGTTTCTCGCTTCTTCAACTGGGTAGTAATTGCGATCAATTACTCTATTTAGATTTCGAGTAATTCGCTTCGTTACATCAAATAAGAATTGGTGGTTAAACTGTCCCTTTTCAACAAACATTGGCAAAGCAATAGATGCTAAATTACATACAGCCACTTCATCAGGAGAAGTATACTCCATGATCTCAGTACACAAATTAGATGATCTAATTACCCCTAAATTCTTTTGGTTTGATTTTTTATTTGCCGCGTCTTTATACAAGATATACGGAGTTCCTGTTTCTATTTGTGCTTCAAGAATAGCTTCCCATAATTCGCGCGCTTTGATTCGACGACGACCTTTACCCTGATTCTCGTACTTAGTATACAACTCATCAAACTCATCGCCATATACATCGTAAAGTCCAGGACATTCATTAGGACACATCAGAGTCCAATGCCCATCTGTCTCAACGCGCTTCATAAATAAGTCATTCATCCACAAAGCCAAAAATAAATCACGAGCACGCATTTCTTCTTTACCGTGATTTTTTCTCAATTCGATAAAATCAAAAACATCAGCATGCCATGGTTCTATATAAATAGCAAAACTACCTTTTCGCTTACCTCCTCCTTGATCTACATATCTTGCAGTATCGTTAAATACTCTTAGCATTGGTACAATTCCATTAGATGTACCATTAGTACCGCGTATATAAGATCCAGTTGCTCTAATATTGTGAATTGACAATCCTATACCACCAGCAGATTGAGAAATCTTAGCAGTTTGTTTTAATGTATCATAAATCCCTTCAATGCTGTCATCCTTCATAGTCAACAAAAAACAAGAAGACATTTGTGGCTTAGGAGTTCCTGAATTAAAAAGCGTTGGAGTAGCATGCGTAAAAAACTTCTTCGACATCAATTCATAAGTTTCTATTGCCGCATCTAAGTCATTCAAGTGAATACCTACAGCAACACGCATAAGCATATGTTGTGGACGTTCCACTATCTTGCCATCTAATTTTAATAAATAAGAGCGCTCAAGTGTTTTGAATCCAAAATAATCGTAATTAAAATCTCTTTGGTAAATAATAGCTGAATCCAATCTATCAGCATTCGCTTTGATCACTGCATATACATCATCAGCAATTAAAGGAGCCTCTAAATTAGTTCTCGGGTTCACATAGGTGTACAAATCATCTACAACTTCAGAAAACACCTTCTTAGTGTTTTTATGCAGATTTGAAACTGCGATTCTTGCTGCTAACAAAGCATAATCAGGATGCGAAACGGTCATAGATGCAGCTGTCTCAGCAGCCAGATTATCTAATTCTGATGTATTTACACCTTCGTACAACCCCTCTATCACGCGCATAGCGACCTTAACAGGGTCGACTAATTCACTTAACTCATAGCACAAGATTCTAATTCTGTCAGTAATCTTGTCAAAACTAACAGGCTCTTTTCTGCCATCTCTTTTTATAACGTACATAAACTTCTTACTTACTAATTAAAAATCTGCATCAAAACTAATTGTATTTCCACCTTCTTCTTTCGAAATAACACCTGCTTTTTGATATTCCGAAACCCTCTTTTCAAAGAAGTTTGTTTTGCCTTGTAGAGAAATCATATCCATGAAATCAAAGGGATTGCTTACATTGTACTCTTTTGAACAACCAAGCTCTACAAGTAACCTATCAGTAACGAACTCAAGATACTGTGTCATTAAAACAGCATTCATACCAATTAAACTAACTGGTAAAGATTCCGTAATAAACTCTCTTTCTATATTAAGAGCGTCAACTAAAATCTCTCTAATTCTCTCCTTAGGTACTTTATTAATTAGATGATGATTATGTAAATGCACAGCGAAATCACAATGAACTCCCTCATCTCTCGAAATTAGTTCATTCGAAAACGTTAGTCCAGGCATTAACCCGCGTTTCTTCAACCAGAAGATTGAGCAAAAAGCTCCAGAAAAGAATATCCCTTCAACTGCTGCAAAAGCAATTAAACGCTCTGCAAAAGAATCAGATTCAATCCATTTTAAAGCCCATTCGGCTTTTTTCATAATTGCAGGAAAAACTTCAATAGCTCTAAAAAGCTTATCTTTTTCTTCCTCATTTTTTACATAAGTATCAATTAACAAAGAATAAGTTTCACTGTGAATATTCTCCATCATAATCTGAAAGCCGTAAAAAAACTTAGCTTCCGGATACTGCACTTCATTGACAAAATTTTCTGCTAAGTTCTCATTAACAATACCATCAGAGGCAGCAAAGAAAGCAAGAATGTGCTTTATAAAATAGCGTTCATCTTCATTTAACTTATTATTCCAATCTGCCAAATCTTGCTGAAGGTCAATCTCCTCCGCAGTCCAAAAACTGGCTTCCATTTTCTTATACCAGTCCCAAATGTCATGGTGTTTTATTGGAAAAATAACAAATCTATTCTTATTTTCTGTTAAAATTGGTTCTTGAATTGCCATAGTAAATTGATTAATTTATTTGTTTATTAAACTAAAAAGAGAATGCCATATCTACAAAGATTAGAATTTTTAACTCTAATAGAAAGAGAAATTCCCCCCAACTTATTCACAAATCAAAGAAGTTATTAACAAACACTAAGAATCAACAACTTACATAAAACACTAATTTACAAAGAGATATACGGTATATAAAACTATAAAACCAGTGTTAAAAGACACAGAGCTACCATACTAAGCTCGTGTCAGTCCCAGCCATTAACTGAAGTCAATACTACATCGCGCAACTCAATTTAGTCCATAAAAAAAGCGACAATCGTTAACCGATTGTCGCTCTATATAATTACCTATAAGATACTATAATTCTAAAGCTTTCTTAGGATTGTTATCCATTAACAATTCAACAGGATTTTCTAAAGCCTCTTTAATTGCAACTAAGAAACCAACAGACTCACGTCCATCAATAATTCTATGGTCATAAGAAAGAGCCACAAACATCATTGGGTGAATCTCAACTCTACCTTCAACAGCGATTGGACGCTCAATAATATTGTGCATTCCTAAAATAGCCGATTGAGGAGGGTTAATAATTGGAGTTGATAACATTGATCCGAATACACCACCATTAGTAATAGTGAATGTTCCTCCTGTCATCTCATCCACTGTGATTTGTCCATCACGAGCTCTTAAAGCTAAACGCTTAATTTCAGATTCAATTCCGCGGAAAGACAATAATTCAGCATTTCTAACTACTGGTACCATTAATCCTTTTGGTCCTGATACAGCAATTGAAATATCAGCAAAATCAAATTTAATTTGATCTTGACCATCAATCATAGAATTTACATCAGGATACATTTCTAAAGCACGTGTAACAGCTTTTGTAAAGAACGACATAAAACCAAGACCTACACCGTGTTTAGCTTTGAAAGCGTCTTTGTACTCGCTTCTTAACTTGTTCACGTTAGTCAAGTTAACCTCGTTGAATGTAGTTAACATAGCAGTCGTATTCTTAGCCTCTACTAAACGCTCAGCAACTTTACGACGCAACATAGACATTTTCTTACGCTCTTCACCTCTTGGTCCACCTGTAGGAGTACCCATAGAAGCTTTTGCGTTTAAAGCGTCCTCTTTTGTTATTCTACCATCTTTACCAGTACCTGATACAGTTGTAGGGTTGATGTTTTTTTCCTCTAAAATTTTCTTAGCCGCAGGAGAAGCACTTCCTGTTGCATAAGTAGCAGCTGCCGCTACTGGAGCTGGCTCTGCTTTTGGTGCCTCTGCTTTTGGAGCTTCAGCTACAGGTTTTGCCTCTGTAGAAGCGCCTCCTGCAGGTTTTGCAGCACTCATATCAATTAGACAAACTACTTGTCCTACAGCAACAGCTTCACCTTCTTCAGCTTTCAAAGTGATGATACCACTTTCTTCTGCAGGTAACTCTAAAGTTGCTTTATCTGAATCTACTTCAGCAATAGCTTGGTCCTTTTCAACGTAATCTCCATCTTTTACTAACCAAGTAGCGATCTCAACTTCTGTAATTGATTCACCTGGCGAAGGAACTTTCATTTCTAAGATGCTCATCTGTATGTTTTTTATTTAATATTGTTATGTAAAAATACTGTTTTATTATAAATTTTTATCAAAAACCTTTGCTATGGCATAAGCATATCGTTTTTTAGAACGAACAGAGCTTCCAGATGCTGGAGCACTATATGCTTTAGTACCTGCGTAACGTAAAGGTTTTTCGTGGAAATGCATTAACATATGACTGTATGCTCCCATGTTCTTAGGCTCCTCTTGTGCCCAAACATAATCCTCTACATTAGTATACTTAGCAAGAATCTCTTTGATTTGCTCAATTGGCAATGGGAACAATTGTTCGATACGAACAAATGCAATATCATCTCTACCTAATTCTTCGCGTTTTGCTACTAAATCATAGTAGAATTTACCACTACAAAATACCAATGATTTAACTTTAGAAACATCAGCTTTTGGATCATCAATAACATATTGGAATTTACCTTCAGTAAAATCTTTGATTGACGATACAGCCTCTGGATGTCTTAATAAACTCTTTGGCGACATGACAATTAATGGTTTTCTAAAATTAGTAACCATTTGTCTTCTCATTAAGTGGAAAAAGTTTGCTGGAGTAGTAACGTTAGCTACAAACATATTATCCTCAGCACACAACTGTAAATAACGTTCTAAACGAGCTGATGAGTGTTCTGCACCTTGGTTCTCATAACCATGCGGCAACAACATAACCAAACCATTCTGATTAGTCCATTTATCTTCTGCAGCAGATATATATTGATCCATCATAATTTGACCTCCATTCGAAAAGTCTCCAAATTGAGCTTCCCAAATAGTCAAAGTATTAGGATTAGTCAAAGCATAACCATATTCGAATCCAAGAACAGCATATTCAGACAACAATGAGTTAAAGATTCTCATTTCTCCTTTTTGCTCTTTCAAGTGATTCAACAAAATGATAGATTCCTCTGTATCTTCTGTTTTAACAACTGCGTGACGGTGTGAGAAAGTTCCTCTCTCAACGTCTTGTCCAGACATACGCACATCATAACCTTGAGTCAATAAAGAACCATAAGCTAATAGTTCACCCATAGCCCAATCTAATTGATCCTTCTCAAAGAACATCGCCTTTCTATCTCCGATAAGACGCTTCACTTTGTTGATAAACTTCTTATCCTCAGGCAATTCAGTGATAACTTCTGCAATCTGAGTTAAAACTTCCTTAGAAACCTTCGTATCGTAATCTGCCAACATCTTATCAACTTCAGCAATCTCAAAACCTTTCCAGTTTTCGTGCATGAAAGTTCTGATCTTAGCATACTCATCTTTACGTGAAGTTTCTAAATCAACCTCAAGAGCATCTTTATATTGTTGCTCTAAAGACTTAACGAAAGTTTCATCAACAATCTTATCTTCTAATAATCTTGCGTTATAAATATTTCTTGCATTTGGGTGCTTAGAAATTAATTTATATAAAATAGGCTGTGTAAACTTAGGCTCATCACCTTCGTTATGTCCATATTTTCTATAACCAACTAAATCAATGAACACGTCAGTTCCAAAAGTCATACGATAATCTAAAGCAAATAAGAAAGCTCTTACTGCAGCTTCAGTATC
Organism: Myroides sp. LoEW2-1; assembly: GCF_009767705.1. Taxonomy (NCBI): domain Bacteria; kingdom Pseudomonadati; phylum Bacteroidota; class Flavobacteriia; order Flavobacteriales; family Flavobacteriaceae; genus Myroides; species Myroides sp. LoEW2-1. The sequence goes on from NZ_WSPP01000104.1 coordinate 11,407, forward strand.
ATCAGCATTTACGTGGAGAACTGGACTTGCAGTTACTTTAGCAATATCTGTAGAATAAGTTGACGAACGACCATCTGTATAATTTGTTGTAAAACCAACTTGGTTATTCAAAACTACGTGAATTGTACCTTCTGTTTTATAACCTCTAAGTTTGGCCATTTGTACAATTTCGTAAACAATACCTTGTCCAGAAATAGCAGCATCACCGTGAAGTGCGATAGGTAATACTTTCGAAGGACTATCAGTGTAAACAGTATCTTGTTTTGCTCTTGCAATACCCTCGATAACAGCTCCAACAGTTTCTAAGTGTGAAGGGTTAGGAGTTAAGTTTATCAACAAGTCTTTTCCAGATCTTGTTTTTCTCGCAGAGCTAAGACCTAAGTGATACTTAACGTCTCCGTCAAAACCTTCAACAGTATCGTAATCTTTACCGTCAAACTCAGAGAAAATTTCTTGAGCAGGTTTCTTAAAAACGTTAGCTAACACATTCAGACGTCCTCTGTGAGCCATCCCTACAACAACTTCTTCTACTCCTCTATTTGCAGCAGAGTCAAGTAAGAAATCCATTGCTGGTATCGCTGCCTCAAGTCCTTCTAAAGAGAAACGTTTTTGACCAACGTATTTAGTATTCAAGAAGTTCTCAAAAGAAACAGCTTCAATCAAATTGTGAAGTATCTCTTTTTTCTCTTCGCTATTAAATTTAGCTTCTGGTGCTTCATAGTGATTTTGAATCCAAGACACTATCTTTTCGTCAGTGATATACTTGTATTCAATACCTAAAGTTGAACAGTAAACTTTTTCTAATTGAGCAATAATCTGCCCCAATGTCGAAGTTGGAAGTTGTATTGTTTTAGCAGCCTCAAAACTAATATTCAAATCTGCTTGAGAAAGACCAAACTTCTCTAAACTTAAATCTGGATGCTCTACTTTTCTGTCTCTTAATGGGTTTGTCTTAGTCATTAAGTGCCCATAAGTTCTGTAAGCGTCAATTAAACGCAATACAGCAAACTCTTTTTGAAGTTGCTCTATTTGTCCAGAGTTGCCCACATTAGCAGTATTACTTGTCGCTGTCGAAGTATACGCTTGTGACAATTGTTCTACTGGCCCGTCACTATACTCGTTTGCAAAGTCAAATCCTTGAAAGAAAGCTCTCCAACTTGGCTCAATACCATCTGGGTTTTCTAAATATTGATCATACAACTCTGCAAAAAATGCAGTGTGAGCCGCATTTAAAAAGGAATATCTATCCATAATTTCGTCTAAAGACCTTTTGTTTAAATATTATAAATACAAAAATACAACTCTTTATGACAATTGTATAAACTTTTACTTATTTTTATACTATTATATAGTAACTAGTACCAATATGAAAAGATTTAACATCAGAATATTGTCGTTTTTTTTGACGATATCATTTTTTTTAACTTGCAGTTTTTCCATTCTTGCACAAGAAAAGAGAAATGATACGAAAAATTATGATTTTACTAAAAATTGGAAATTCGGTGGAGGTCTTGGTTTAGGCTTCGGAAGCGGATATACAGACATCATGATTGCACCAAGTGCAATCTATCAATTCACACCTTATGTAAGTGCAGGTATTGGATTGCAAGGTAGTTACATTAAAAGTAAAGATAGAGGATACTACTACAATGCCATTAAAGAATACGACTCTTGGATATATGGTGGTAGTTTAATTGTATTGTCTAACCCTATACCTCAACTACAACTTTCTGCAGAATTAGAGCAGTTAAGAGTTAACAATTCATATACATATAAAGATTTAACGAAGCGCGATGACAACTTTTGGAACACTGCTCTTTTCCTTGGTATTGGTTATGTCAATGGCCCAGTCACAATAGGAATTAGATATAATGTCTTATACAGAGAGAAAGACATGGTTTACGGAAGTGGATTTATGCCTTTTGTGAGAATGTATTTTTAATAGAAAAGCCTATCGAGAAAAAGTTTAATCTCCATAGGCTTATTTTTTATTTACTTTAGCTAAAGCTCAACTATTCTTGAAAGCTTTTTCGAATATAGACTTTTTGAAACTCTCTCTTAATAATAAGATAAGCGACGCGTTCAATGTATTCGTCAATGTCCACGTTTTTAATTGCTTTAATATCTCTTTCAGAAACGTCTATTCGATATAATAGACTCGAAAATCGAGAAACATTCGTCGAATGAATGATGCGATGTAATTGCCCGATAACTTGACTAACTAACTCGGACGGTGTCTCTACAGAAAAAACAATATCAGTGTCCACAGTTGTTTGGAAGTCTTTCTGAATTTGCAATACTAAATCTTTTAAAAAACTCTGTTGAACTAAATGTTCGTCAAGATACTTTACTGAATCCCACATTTCTATATATTAAAAATAGCAGTCTTTGCGCCTCTGACTTTAAACTCTTCTATTCATTAACTCATTGCTAAACACTCGTAACTGTTCTTTTTTACTTTCTGGAATATCCATTTGCTCTAACAATTGTAGTGCAACTTCAGTGTATTCTTCAATTAGCTTTTGTGAATCAGCAGCAGAATTAGTCTCTACAAAAAGTTCCTTTACTCGATTGATTTTAGCTTGCTTATCACTGCAGTTAGTAGTTGAGAAGAATGACATCAACTCCTTCTGTTGTTCAGCATTTCCGTTGATCAAAGCTTTTAAATAAAGGTATGTTTTCTTATTTTCTAAGATATCTCCCCCTATCGTTTTACCAAAGGTAGCTTCATCACCAAAAGCATCTAAATAATCATCTTGTAATTGAAATGCTATTCCGAGGTTCAAACCAAAGTCGTAAATTTTATTAGCATTCTCCTCCGAAGTTTCCGCAACAATCGCTCCCATCTTTAAAGCAGCCCCTACTAATACAGCTGTCTTAAATTTGATCATTTGTATGTACTCCGGAATGGCAACATCGTTTCTATTCTCAAAACAAATATCCCATTGTTGTCCTTCACATACTTCAATAGCTGTTTTGCTAAACAACTTGGCTAAATCGCGAAAAATCACCGGTTCGTAATTCTCAAAGTACTGATAAGCAAGGATCAACATTGCATCACCTGATAAAATAGCTGTATTGACATTCCACTTCTCGTGCACTGTTTGATGTCCTCTTCTCAAAGAAGCATCATCCATAATATCGTCATGCATCAACGAAAAGTTGTGAAAAAGCTCAATCGCTGTTGCTGCGTGAATAGCCTTTTTGGGATCAATACCAAAAACATCAGCAGCCATAAGAGTTAGAACTGGGCGAATCTGCTTTCCACCTAATGATAATATATATGAAATAGGTTCGTATAATTCTTTTGGAGTACCTGACAATGAAATTGAATCAATAAACTCTGAAATTTGCTCTTTGTACTTTACTATTGATTGCATTTTTTTAAATTTTTCGTAAAAATACGTGTTTTTTTTAAAGTTGATCAAATCCCTTACCCTTTTTAAAAACATCATTCACACAGCAGATTTTCAATTAAGTATTTGCAAATAGCAAAAAATACATAATTGCTAACTCTACTGACATTTATTTACCTACTTACCACCTATTGCAGTAAAAAAAACAGAAAAAGCAAATTCAATCTTAAGCAACAAATGACAGCAATACTTTATCAATTCAAAACCTTTGTGAAGGTTAACTGTTCTTCTTTTTTATTAAATACAATAGTCTTAATCATCACACCTGCGATTGGTTCGCTAAAAACGAGATTATCTATCCTTCTTTGTTCAAGTATATGCCCTGTTTCATTCATTACTTCTTCTCTGATAGACATTGTATTAATTGATACATTAGAAACAATATGCCCGTCTTCGGCAACACCTTCTACCTCAATCTCGAAATTCGCTGAATAAGGATAATTAATAACAGCCGTCTTATCGTCAATTGCCACTAAGCGAATATCCCCAACTTCAGTATTTACCTTCGTTCTATCTTCAACTAAAATATAGGTTTTATAATCTTTCAGCTTAAAGCGAAAAGAAAGTGATACTGAACTCAAAAGCCTTCTATCCATCACTCCAAAGACAAAATAACCCTTTTTCTGTTTATGGAACACCTCTTTTTCTATTCCCCGCAAAGGCAATCTTCCCAAGTCTTCTACTCTTACAACATTATACTTATCACGCAACGAATTTACAGTAATCACCTTGCTATTACTATCCAGTGTTGTACCATCAATAAACGCAACACTATTTATCAAAAATTGAGGATCAAAAATTTCCGTTTGACTCAAGGATTCATCGAGGCTAACTAAACTAAACTGCCCAGTAAAATCACACTCGACCGCCATCGTGGTACACTCATTCAGAACATCACTAATACGATCACTCAAGTTATCAACTGAAGACATACTTTCAACAACAGCATCGTTGAGCTCTTTATAAATGGCTTTTTGTCCAAAACAACTTACTCCAATAAAAAAGAAAACAAAACCCTTAATAAACCTTTTTGCCATAGCATTTATCGAATTAACTCCGTTTACAATTCTACACTAAGCGATATCAAACAACTTTCAACTCCACATAGCACACAACATTTCTTCCTCTCATCAATACATCACCAACTAAATCCACTAATAAGAATCAAGTTATTGCAATCGCAAGAATCTTCCTTACAACTATCCTACCTATAATTCCAGATGTTAACAACCATACTCAACAAGGCTTAAAAAGCCAACAACGAATAACTAAAAAACAACTGAAATTATAATATATAAATATAATTATATTATTTTAACAATTAAGCATCACGCAAGACAATAGATTAAGATATTAATACTACCTATTTTAGTATTCATTACCCTACCGAGAAAACCTCCTTCACTCACAACAAATGACCTATTCAATACCCACTGGCTATTGGCTCTACACCACTTCATACGCTACTTGAAAATAAATGGTACAATCAAGTATACAGAAATTCTATTCTGAATGGTTTAGCCCTGACCTCTAAGTCATCCCCTACTAAAAAAGCCATCGCCCTACAATCGCTTAACAGACCAACCTCATCTCTACTTACTTTACTATCCACAAAAGCGAAGTATTTACTCCTATACCCTATAAGTATAACCGCAGTGCTTTCATCTTGATCGTAGTTTGATCCCATAGTGGTCGCATAATTTTGCCTATAAAGTATGCGACCACTATGCGACCACTATGCGATCACTATGCGACCACAAGCCGACCACCCCCTAAAATCTCAAAGCGAAAACATTGGTTTCTAAGCCATTATAACTATTCATTTACTACACATAAACATTCCATTTACAATCCACCTAAAGCACTCTCTACCTTACCCTCGAAAACTTTATAAACAAAAAAGTTTCCTGCAAAAAAATCACACATCCCTTTAAAAACAAAGGATTACAAAAAACAAGAAACGAACAAACAAGTTAAAGTTTCCTTAAATAGACAGGAAACTTTTTTTACACAAAAGTTTCCTACTTATCTTTGACTACTCAAAAAATTAAAAGTAATGGAACAACAAATATTAGAAAAAGCAACACAAATGTTTTTGACACAAGGATTCAAAACTGTGACAATGGATGATATAGCAACTGAATTGGGAATATCAAAAAAAACGATCTATCAACACTATTCATCCAAACCTGAACTAATAGAAAAAAGCCTAACGAACATTAACCACAAGTTTCTGCAACAACTTGAGTCAACACTAAAATTGGATCAAGAGGCTATACCTGAAATTGTAGCCGCACACAAAGACATCAATGATATTTTTTTAGTTGATTCATCAGGTTGTTTTTATCAATTAACGAAGTACTATCCAAAACTTGCACAGAAGCAGAAAGTCTTCCACGAAAAGAAATACGTTAAATTGATAGAGAAAAACTTAGAAAAAGGTATCAAAGAAGGAGTTTACCGCTCAGACATTGACATTGATTTTGTAGCAAGATTTCACATTGCTTCTTTAGTGGCAATCGAAGACTTAGACTATTTTCCAGAATCCGAATACACCCATTCAGAAGTACATGCACTGCACTTAGAATACCACATAAAAAGTATTGCTACTGAAAAAGGGCTAAAAATATTCAACAAACTATTTAAAGAACTCTAATATCACACCAATAATATGTATAGATACATACTTACTCTACTCCTATCGAGCTTAACTATTCCTCTTTGTGCACAGACAAAAGAGTTAAGTTTAAAAAATGCTATACAATACGCCTTAGAACATAAAGCAGAGTCAAAGATAGCTTCACTGGAAATTGAAAACAGTCAATACCAAATCGAAGAAGTTAGAGCGAATGCACTACCACACCTCAATGTAGAGGCCAATGTAGCAAATAACCCTTTAATACAAGAAATGCCATTGTCCTTAGGTGGTCAAACACAAATGATTCCCTTTAATTTAAAATGGAATTCACAAGCATCGGCCACTGTGACACAAGTCTTGTTTAACCAAGCAGTATTCATGGGATTAAAAGCGGCTCGTACAGCAAAGGAATTTTACATTATCAATAGAGAGTTATCTGATGAAGATATAATCGAAAAAGTTGCAACAACTTATTATCAAGTATTTCAATCAAAAGAACTTCAATCTACATTAGAAACAACAATTGCAAGTACTACAAGAATTAAAGACATCATTGAAGATCTACATAAAAATGGCCTCGCAACTAAAATAGACTTAGATCGAACTAAAGTTGCTCTTAGCAACCTAAAATCACAAAGACAGCAAGTAGTCAATGCGATCGAACTACAACAAAACGCACTTAAGTTCTTTATGGGCATGGAATTGAGCTCACCTATTAGCTTAGCAGAGGATACTTTTCAGATTGATGAATCAGTCCTTCTTGTAGAACCAAATGTCGAAAAGAGAACTGAACTTCAACTATTAGAAAAGCAAAAAGACTTGCTTCATTATAAAAAGAAAGCAACAATAGCAGATTATTATCCGTCCTTAGCTGCATTTGGTACAATGAGTTATCAAGGTTTAGGGGACAAATTTGTTTGGGGTGGAAAGCCGACAGATGGGGTTTACTGGACAAGTAATGCAGTCATAGGAATAAGCCTAAAAATCCCAGTGTTTAATGGATTTGAGACACGCTCTAAAGTAAGACAAGTAGAGGTTGAACTGAAAAAAATAGACGTTCAATTAGAAGATACAAGACAAGCGTTAGATCTCTCTTTTAAGAATGCGCAAAAATCAATGGAAAATGCTTTGATAACCATTAATATTCAAAAAGACAATGTCTCTTTAGCCAAAAGTATATTAGACAATATCCAAAATAATTACAAACAAGGATTAGCATCCCTTACTGACCTTCTAAATGCCGAAAATGCATTCACAGAAGCTGAGAACAATTATACAAATTCTCTATTAGAATATAAACTTGCAGAAGTACAGTTAATTAAAGCAAAAGGAGAATTAAAAAGTCTGATCGATTAAAAACTACAACGTAACATTCAAATGAAAAAAATAATAATATCCTTAGTCACTATCACCATCATTGGAGGTATTGTATATATATTGAACACAAATAAAACTAAAAACGATCAAGAGACAGCAATCGTTTCACAAAAGAGTGCTACTATATCCGTTCGAGCAGAAAAAGCACAGACAAAGAAGATTGATGCAAACTACAAGGCTAATGGAAACTTTGTCCCTGAACAGGAAGTCATGGTTTCGGCAGAAACTCCAGGTCGCATCATGAAAATATTAGTAGAAGAAGGAAGTAGAGTAAAAAAAGGTCAAACATTAGCGATAGTCAATGCTGATCAAATAAATATCCAATTGCAAAATGCTGAGTCTGCATATGCCACAGCAAAAGCAGATGCTGCGAGATTCGAAAGCGCATATACAACAGGAGGAGTGACACAGCAGCAATTAGATCAAATACGACTTGTATTAAAAAATGCAGAAGCTAACTTAAACTCTGCAAAAATAACAGCTAATGACGCTAATGTAAAGGCTCCCATAGATGGCATTATAAATAAGAAACACATTGAACAAGGTACTTTTGTAGGTCCAGGTGCTCCGCTATTTGAGTTGGTAAACGTAAACAAACTAAAATTGCGTGTAAATGTTGATGAGAGCCATGTAGCAAATCTAACGGAAGGCGATAATATCAAAGTCAAAGCAAGTGTATTGCCAAATGATACCTTTTATGGTAAAATTAGTTTCATTGCGCCTAAAGCGGATGCTGCCTTGAACTTCCCAGTTGACTTAATTATAGAAAACAATAAAAACGCCAAACTTAGAGCTGGTATGTATGGTTCTGCTTACTTTCAAGCAGACCAAGACACCAATACCCCTATTTTATTGGTACCGAGAAACGCTTTTGTAGGAAGTGTGAGTTCAAACCTAATCTACGTAGTACAAGACGAGAAAGCTGTAGGTAAAAAAGTTGTTTCGGGTAGAAACTTCGGAGACTTCGTTGAAGTATTAGAAGGAATACAAGAAGGTGATCTTGTGATAACGTCAGGTCAAATCAACTTAGTAGATAACAGTCCTGTATCAATCATTAATTAACATCCTAAAAAGAGGATAAAGTATGAAATTAGCAGAAATATCGATAAAACGCCCCAGCATAATAATAGTAATGTTTATTGCTTTATTATTAGGAGGTATATTCAGTTATAAGAACCTAAGTTATGAGTTAATTCCCAAATTCGAGGTTAATGTCATTACAGTTGCAACAGTTTACCCTGGTGCATCACCTTCTGAAATTGAAAATACAGTAACGAAAAAAATAGAAGATGCAGTAGCCTCATTAGAGAACGTAAAAAAAGTTGAGGCAATGTCTTTTGAGAGTTTATCCACGATAATGATCTACTTAAATGCTGAAGCCAATGTAGACTTATCTCTAAACGATGCGCAGCGAAAAATAAACGCAATCTTAAAAGATCTACCCAAAGATGTAGATCCGCCTTCACTACAGAAGTACTCTTTAAGTGATTTACCCATTATGGCATTAAGTGTAACGAGTAAATTAAACGAAAAAGAATTATACGATTTATTAGATAAAAAGATCCAACCTATCTTTTCACGTATCAATGGTGTAGCCAAAGTTGAACTAATAGGAGGAGAAGAAAGACAAATACAAGTACTTTTAGATCCCAAGAAGATTGAAGGTTATGGGTTAAGTGTACCTGCAGTACAACAGATGGTATTAGGGTCTAACCTTGACTTCCCTACTGGAAATGTCAAGTCCCAAGATAAACAAACGCTAATCCGCTTGGCTGGAAAATACAAAGATGTCCAAGAAATGCGAAACTTAGTGATAGCTTCACAAGGAGGAATAGATATTAGACTTCAAGACGTTGCGGATGTACAGGATGGTGTAAAAGAGATCGAAAAAATAGCTCGATTCAACCAACAGTCCACTATCCTAATGCAAATCATCAAGCAGTCGGACGCTAATGCAGTAACTATCAGTGAGCTAACAAGAGAGACAATCGATGAAGTTCAAAAGAACTATAGCGACCAGGATCTAAAATTTAAAGTCGCAAATGATACTTCCGAATTTACTTTAGAAGCAGCAGATGGAGTGATGTTTGATTTATTCCTTGCCATTGTTTTAGTAGCTTTTGTAATGCTATTCTTCTTGCACAGTTTACGAAATGCTGTCATAGTTATGATTGCTATTCCCCTTTCGTTAATTGCGACCTTCATCGGATTGTATTTATTCGGGTATTCCCTCAACCTACTGAGTTTATTAGCACTGTCCTTGGTAGTAGGAATATTAGTTGACGATGCAATTGTGGTAATTGAAAATATCCACCGCCATATGGAAATGGGTAAAAACAAAGTAAGAGCATCTTATGACGGAGCTAAGGAGATTGGATTTACGGTCACTGCCATAACACTTGTTATTGTAGTTGTATTCTTACCTATTGCCATGTCTTCAGGTCTTGTACCAAACATTATTAAGCAGTTCTGTGTAACAGTAATTATAGCGACAATGCTATCCTTATTGGTTTCGTTTACAATTGTTCCATGGCTATTCTCAAGATATGGTAAAATAGAAATCATCAAACCAACAACAATATTTGGTAAGGTAATTCACTATTTCGAGAAGGGATTAAACTCCTTTACACATGCGATATCAGATTTATTAGTTTGGTCGCTAAAATCATTCAAGAATACAATAATAGTGATGATTGTCGTAGGAATTTCTTTCTTTACAGCGATCGCCCTAATTCCAATGGGATATATTGGATTCGAATTTTTGCCAAAAACAGATAAAGGAGAATTCCTTGTACAGTTAGAATTAGACAAAGATGCTTCGGTACAACAAACAAATAAGGTTACACAAGAAGTAGAGGAATACTTGCGCACCAAGCCAGAGATAGTAGATATGATCACCACTGTAGGGCAATCGTCTGAAGGATACGGTGGTATTCAAGCGACAAAGTATAAATCCGAAATTCAAGTTATCCTTACAGATAAAAAACTCCGTAAAGAAAACTCATTTATATATGCTGCCAAGCTTAAAAACGAACTTGTACCCTTGGTTGTAAATGCAAAAGTGAAAACAGTACCTATTGGAATTATTGGTGCCGAAGAAGCTCCAATCTCCTTAACCGTAACTGGCCCAACGCTGAATGAAGCAATGGACTTTGCGATTCAAGCAAAAGAACTCTTGGAAACAGTACCTGGAGCTATGGAGGTAAAATTAACTGCTGAAACAGGTAGTCCTGAAATCAACGTACAAGTAGACAGAGATAAAATGGCAGCCTTAGGTATAGATATGTATACTGTTGGTATGACTATGCAAACGGCATTTAATGGAAATACAGACGGTAAGTTTAGAGCTGGAGAATACGAATATGACATAAATATCAGATTTCAAGACTATGCAAGAACAACAATTGATGACGTAAAGGAGATTTCATTTACAAATCAAATGGGTCAACATATTAAACTCAGCCAATTTGCAGACATTAATTATAGTTCGGGGCCGTCTGTGTTAGAGCGCAGGGATAAAACACCGTCTGTGACAATTAAATCACAAACGATCGGTCGTGATCCAGGACAAATTGCAGATGAATGGACGGCTCAATTTGACCAATTAGAGAAGAAAGCAGGAGTAAATTATCAATGGTCAGGTACAATGGAAGATCAACAAGAAGGTTTCGGAACATTGGGAATTGCCTTATTGGCAGCCATCATCTTAGTTTACTTGGTAATGGTCGCTTTATATGATAGCTTTTCTAAGCCCTTTATAGTAATCTTCTCTGTTCCATTATCTTTTATTGGCGCTTTATTAGCGATGGCTCTTACTAATATTTCATTGAATATATTTACCATATTGGGAATTATTATGTTGATTGGACTTGTATGTAAAAATGCGATTCTATTAGTAGACTTTGCAAACCAAAAGGTAAAAGCTGGTGACAGTGTACACGATGCCTTAATAGCAGCAAACCACGCGCGTTTAAGACCTATTTTAATGACGACAATTGCCATGGTTATAGGTATGATTCCAATTGCTATGGCAAAAGGAGCAGGTGCCGAAATGAACAACGGTTTAGCTGTAGTAATTATAGGAGGATTACTATCATCACTTTTATTAACACTTGTGATTGTACCCATAGTTTACTCCCTATTTGATAAGATTAGTAATTTCTTTGGTAAAAAAGAAATTGTTGACTACAACTCTTTAATGACAGAAGACTTTGAATTTAATGAAAACTTCGTTGATGAATTTGCTTCGAAAAACAAATAATCAGTTTACCTTGATGGTTAAAGTGAAGACATACCTAAAAAGTATGTCTTCACTTCTTTATTAATCTATGTTAACTACTATTCATTAGAGAACTCATAAATTTACCATCCATTAAACAAAAGTCACCGTGCCAAGATCTCATATACAAGTATACTCACATAAAGATATCATTAAACGCTACGAGAATGTTTTAACCGATAAACGTTTAGCTGTCTTAGACATTGGGCCAAAATACAAACAGTACTTTATTGTAAACAAACCATATCAATTCAATACATTTGGCCTTATTTTAGTTACCGCTGGTCAATGTGAAATTACCATTAATTTGGAGCCTCGTGTCATCAAAAAAGACGACCTATTAGTAGTTCTCTCCAATCAGTTTTTTGAAATTAAGGAATTTTCTAAAGAATTTGCGGTAAAAACAACCTTCATAGATTCAGATCTATTTTTAGAAGCAGGTTTTCACCTTAAAGCTGATACATTGGTCCAATTTCTCTCTTCTGAGTATCCTAAAGTTATCTCACTTGATCGAGCTTGCTTAAGAGAAGTTAACTACCACCTACACAAACTAAAGAAACTGGGGTACCTTAGTGATAACTTATTTGCAAAAAATCTTGTACTACATCACTTTTCAATACTGATGTATGAAATTGGAAATTTCTATGGCAAATCGATACTTGAAAGAAATAAACCAAAACCCATACGAAAAGAAGAAATAACAAAGCAATTCATCTACTTAGTCGCAACACATTTCAAAAAAGAACGCAGTGTACAATTTTATGCAGATCAATTGTATATCAGTAGAAAACACCTAACAAAGGTAATTGTAGAAGTTTTAAATAAAACGCCTAAACAATTCATATCTGATACCATTATTTTGGAAGCAAAAGTACTCTTAAGAAATCCCAAAACAACAATCACTGAAATCGTATCAGAGTTGAATTTTACAGATGTTGCGATGTTCAGTAAATTCTTTAAAACGCATACGAAGATAGCCCCTTCTAAATTCAAAAATTTATCATAATTTTATAGAAGCACTTGGTATAAAAACGTCTTTTTTACAAATTTAAACGTTTAATTATCTACTTAAAAAACAGAAAAAAGATAGACCTTTGAGGAGAAAAAGTCAACCCAAATTTGACTTCTTTTTATTGTTATTTGAAATAAAGATGCTATAAAAATGAACAACAATATTACTCACAAACACACATATGCTT
>NZ_WSPP01000105.1:0-8372 GCF_009767705.1 Myroides sp. LoEW2-1
TTATTTATTTATATAAAATAATGCCTGATTATTATTTAATAGATATGTAAAACCTATTCATCTTTAAACATATCCTCGAATTTCACATTCTTTTTTCCAGGTAAAACAAGGTTTAAAACAATACCAATGATTGAGGCAAGTGCCATCCCCTCTAATGAGAACGCTTCTCCGATGTGAATTGCTGCGCCTCCAATTCCAATAATCAAAATAACAGAAGAAATAATTAGATTTCGCTTTATCTTAAAATCTACATTGTTTTCAACTAACATACGCAATCCGCTTGATGCAATAATTCCAAATAACAAAATAGATACTCCACCCATTACTGGAGCTGGTATAGTACTTAACAAAGCCGCTACCTTTCCACAGAATCCAAAAATAATTGCAAAACATGCAGCACCTATAAACACATAGATACTAAATGCACGTGTTATAGCAAGTACACCTATATTCTCTCCATAAGTAGTATTTGGTGGTCCTCCTATCAATGAAGCCAACATAGTGGCAACTCCATCCCCTAACATGCTCTTATGTAGTCCAGGATCTTTTATTAAATCTTTACCTATCACTTTACTCAATACTAACTGATGTCCAATATGTTCAGCTATCGGCACAATAGCCACTGGCAACATTAACAAAATAACATACCAAGATATAGAAGGAGTATAATCAACAAATGGAAGCATAAACTCTGGTACTTCTATCCAATGAGCCTCTATTACTTTGGTAAAATCGACCACCCCCATAATTGCTGCAAATGAATATCCTCCAATAATACCAACCAAAACAGGTATAACACTTAAGAACCCTCTCGTAAAAATCGCAGTAATAATAGTAATCGCAAGTGTCACTAATCCTATGAGAACATAAGTTAAATCATACTCTCCACTTGGATTGTTCGTCACCATACCTACCGCTGTATTGGCTAATCCCAACCCGATTACCATAATTACCGGGCCTACTACAATAGGTGGCAACAATTTCATCAACCAACCTGTACCTGCTTTTGAAATTAACAATGCCACTAAAGAGTAAACTACCCCCACTAAAAAACTCCCAACCAAAAAACTTCCCACAGGCATACCTGATGCAGGATCTGCCTCTAATAATTTAAGAGCTATAATCGGGTTAATAAAAGCAAAAGAACTCCCCAAATAAGAAGGCACTCTCCCTTTTGTTATAACAATAAAAGCTAATGTACCTATCCCACTTGATATAAGGGCTATTGCGGGATTCATTCCTGTCAAAGTCGGCACCAAAACAGTAGCGCCAAACATGGCAAATAAATGCTGAATACTCAATAGGACCCACTGTCCTAACTTTGGTTTCTGATCAATTGTCAAAACAATCTTCTTATCGTCTAATTCACTCATGTTGTGTTATTGTGTATTTATAACCGCAAAATAACTATAAAATACAGTGTCGTACAAAAAATACTATAATAATATCAGTACTATCACAGTAATAAATAACAATTTTATCAAAAATTTAAAAATAAACTAATACTCTGAGACCTTTCAAAACATTCTATCTACTTACAATTATCGTTTTATTTTGTTCTTGTAGTTCAAGGCAGATAGTTTTAAATAAAGAAGTATTTAAAGACAATAAAAAAAATAGCTGTTACAATATATAAACCAAAAGTCCATGTTCTAAAAAGTGGAGCACAAGGTTTGTTAGATATGGCTCTTACACCTCAAACAAAGTTCAAAAAAGGATTAGAACAAATAGATAGCATTTACAAACCTATTATTTATACAGCTATAAATAATGAGATAAAGAAAAAGTACGATTCTATTAATAAGGAATATATTTTTATAGAAAATATCAATGCTCTTCCTGTAATACACAAAGCAGAAACAACAGAATTAGACTACGATTATATAAGAAAGAAAGAAATAAATATAATGTAAATCAAATTCAAGAAATTGATTTACACTATGGACTTACGGTCAATTACTATGGTTTTATCGTAGTAGGAAAAGAATTATTTATTAACATTACCTCTACCATAACAGACCTGAATAATAATATTGTCACACAAAAATATCACAAAAAGAATATCAATAAATTCAAGAAAAAATGGAAAGTAGGAGATTATGACTTACTAAAATCATCCATTAATGAATGTCTTTTAGTAGCTAAAAAAGACTTTATAAATCAATTTTAATAAAACAAAAAGAGTACCCAATAGGATACCCTTTCTGATTATAGTAGATATATTAATATCTATTTACCTGCTGCAATTAAGTTTAATGCAGAACCTGCTTTAAACCATTCTATTTGACTTGCATTATATGTGTGATTAGCTTTAATCACGTCTTTAGAACCATCTGCGTGTACAAACTCTAATGATAATTGCTTACCTGGGGCGAACTCAGTTAAGTCTAAGAAGTTGATAATGTCATCCTCTTGAATTTTATCATAATCTGCTTCATTAGCAAACGTTAAAGCTAACATACCTTGTTTCTTTAAGTTTGTTTCATGAATACGTGCAAAAGACTTCACTAAAACCGCTTTAACGCCTAAGTGACGAGGCTCCATAGCTGCGTGCTCACGTGATGATCCCTCACCATAGTTTTGATCTCCTACTACGATTGTCGGAATACCAGCCGCTTTATAAGCTCGCTGCACAGCAGGTACAGCCCCATACTCTCCTGTGAGTTGATTCTTAACTTTATTTGTTTCATGATTAAAAGCATTTTCAGCTCCTATCAACATATTGTCCGAAATATTATCTAAGTGGCCACGGAAACGCAACCAAGGACCTGCCATAGAGATATGATCCGTAGTACATTTACCAAAAGCTTTGATCAGCAGTTTAGCTCCAGTAATATTCTTTCCATCCCACGGAGTAAACGGTTCTAACAACTGAAGGCGATTAGATGCTGGGTTTACTTCCACTACGACATTTGAACCGTCAGCAGCTGGTGCTTGATAACCTGGATCTTCTACATCAAATCCCTTAGTTGGCAATTCGTCACCAGTTGGAGGAAGTAATTTTACCTCTTGACCTTCATCGTTTATTAAAGTATCTGTGATAGGATTAAAACTTAAATCTCCAGCAATAGCTAATGCAGCTACCATTTCTGGTGAAGTTACGAAAGCATGCGTATTTGGGTTACCATCTGCACGTTTAGAGAAGTTACGGTTAAACGAATGCACAATCGTATTTTTCTCTTGCTTATCTGCTCCTTCACGATCCCATTGACCAATACATGGTCCACAAGCATTTGTAAATACTTTAGTCCCCATCTTCTCAAAAGTCTCAATAATACCATCTCTTTCGATCGTATAACGTATTTGTTCAGAACCTGGGTTAATACCAAACTCTGCCTTAGGAGTGATTCCTTGAGCTACTGCTTGTTCTACAATAGAAGCCGCTCTAGACATATCTTCATAAGAAGAGTTTGTACATGAACCAATTAATCCCCACTCTACTTTTAATGGCCATCCATTAGCTTGAGCCTCCTGTTTCATTTTCGATACAGGGGTTCCTCTATCAGGAGTGAAAGGCCCATTAATATGTGGTTCCAATTCTGATAGGTTAATCTCAATCAATTGATCAAAATACTTTTCTGGATTAGCGTACACATCAGCATCAGCTGTTAAGTGCTCAGCTACCTTATCAGCAGCATCGACTACATCTTGACGGCCTGTAGCAGCTAAATATCTTCTCATTGAATCATCGTATCCAAATGTAGAAGTAGTCGCGCCTATCTCAGCTCCCATATTACAGATAGTACCTTTACCAGTACATGACATAGAAGTAGCCCCTTCACCGAAATACTCTACGATAGCTCCAGTTCCACCTTTCACAGTTAGAATGTCAGCTACTTTAAGGATAACGTCTTTAGGTGCTGTCCAACCATTTAACTTTCCAGTTAATTTCACACCTATTAATTTAGGAAACTTCAATTCCCAAGCCATACCAGACATTACATCTACTGCATCAGCTCCACCTACACCGATAGCTAACATACCTAGACCACCAGCATTAACTGTATGTGAATCTGTACCTATCATTAATCCTCCTGGGAAAGCATAGTTCTCTAAAACAATTTGGTGAATAATACCTGCTCCTGGCTTCCAGAAACCAATACCATATTTATTAGATACAGATGACAAGAAATTAAATACTTCTGAAGATTGATTCTGTGCAACTTGCAAATCAGTAGAAGCTCCAACTTTTGCTTGAATCAAGTGATCACAGTGTACTGTAGTTGGTACTGCCACTTTATCTTTTCCAGCATGCATAAACTGTAGTAATGCCATTTGTGCTGTTGCATCTTGACAAGCTACTCTATCTGGTGCAAAATCCACATAGTCTTTTCCTCTTTCAAATACTTGAGAAGGACTCCCTTCCCATAAGTGCGTGTACAAAATCTTTTCTGTTAGTGTCAAAGGACGTCCTACTAACTCTCTCGCTTTCTCCACGTGAGCAGGCATCTTTGCATACACTTTCTTAATCATTTCTATATCAAAAGCCATAGTAAAATACTTTTATTTACAAATTTATATTTACACCCAATTTAATATATTTTAAGGCTTATAAATTCTATATAAATGTTAAAACAATATATTTAAAATGATTCTACTTAAACAAAGTAGATTTGCAAGGAATACCCAAATGCAAAGTATAAAGACGACATGATAACAAAAAAATAGATGTGTATTTTGTTTAAATTTGAATAAATCATTGATAGTAAGAGTTACTCTAACTCCACTACTATCTAAATACACAAAACAAAACATTTAGATAAGCCAATACTATGTACAAACATCTTTTTAAAGCAGCACTAAATTGGATAGCGCCCGACAAGCAAAAAGAGTCAAACAAAAAGGTATATGCCAAAAGTCACACTATCAAAATAGAGGGAAAAGATATTTTAGCTATTTCAGCAGCCAAAGCCTTTAAAGGTGATCCTACCTTGCTAAATCCAGAAGATTTACTATTGAGTGCCATTACCTCTTGCCACATGATGTCTTATCTGTACGTATGCCAACAACACAATATAGAGGTTCTTACTTACGAAGATAATTCACAAGCTACATTGGTACTAAATGATGATGGCAGCGGACGTATAACTAAAGTAGTTTTAAATCCGATAATACGCATCAAAGATGAATCGCAAAAAGAATTAGCCCTACAACTGCATACCCAAGCCAATAAACTTTGTTTTATTGCTAATTCTTGCAATTTTGAAATAGAGCATCATGCACAATGTTTCAGTTAAAACAAGCATCATATTATAATCAAGTATATCATAAAAAAAGCGAGGTAGTCTGTATGGACTACCTCGCTTGGTATATATAAATACTATTTAAATTACTTAGTAGGAATTGGCTTAAACTTAGTTAAGTTAATTCCTTCTACTGAAGCTTTATATTCTTCGATAGTTGGTATTCTTCCTAAGATAGCAGATAATACTACTACTGGTGTAGAAGCTAATAAAGACTCTCCTTTTTTGCGTTCTGAATCTTCTACTACACGTCCTTGGAATAAACGAGTAGATGTAGCCATTACAGTATCACCTTTAGCTGCTTTCTCTTGGTTACCCATACATAAGTTACAACCAGGACGCTCTAAGTACATAATGTTTTCATACTCTGTTCGAGCATTGCTTTTTGGCAACAAGTCACTGAACTCAAATCCTGAATATTTTTGTAAGTATTCCCAATCTCCTTCAGCTTTCAACTCGTCGATGATGTTGTAAGTCGGAGCAGCCACTACTAATGGAGCATTAAACTTAACTTCACCACTTTGTTTTTCAATGTTTTTAAGCATTTGAGAAACAATCTTCAAGTCGTCTTTATGTACCATACAAGAACCTACGAAACCTAAGTCAACTTTTTTGTTGTCTCCATAGTAAGAAAGTTCTCTAATTGTATCGTGTGTATAGCGTTTAGAAACATCTTCGTTATTTACATCTGGGTCAGCAATCATTGGCTCCTCGATAATATCTAAGTCAATCACTACCTCAGCATAATACTTAGCATTAGCATCTGGAGTTAAAGCTGGTTTTTCACCTGATCTAATCTCTTCGATACGCTTATTAGCCTTGTCAATCAAGCCTTGAAGCACTTGGTTTTTATTATCCATACCTTTCTCAATCATGATTTGGATACGGCTTTTTGCTATTTCTAATGATTCAATTAAAGTATCGTCTTGAGAAATACAGATAGATGCTTTAGCTTTCATCTCTGCAGTCCAGTCTGTAAATGTAAAGGCTTGGTCAGCAAGAAGAGTTCCGATATGTACTTCGATAATTCTTCCTTGGAATACGTTCTCTCCTGCGAATTGTTTCAACATTTGAGATTGTGTAGCATGCACCACGTCACGGAAATCCATATGTGGTTTCATAGTTCCTTTGAAAGTAACTTTAACTGACTCTGGAATTGGCATTGAAGCCTCACCTGTAGCTAGAGCTAAAGCAACTGTTCCTGAATCCGCACCGAAAGCAACTCCCTTAGACATTCTCGTATGTGAGTCACCACCGATAATAATAGCCCAATCGTCAATTGTAATATCATTCAATACTTTGTGAATAACGTCAGTCATAGAATGGTATTCACCTTTAGGGTCACGTGCTGTAATTAAACCGAAGTCGTTCATAAACTTCATCAATTTAGGGATATTAGCCTGCGCTTTTTTGTCCCATACAGAAGCAGTGTGACATCCAGATTGGTAAGCTCCATCTACAATAGGAGAAATAACTGTAGCAGCCATTGCCTCTAACTCTTGAGCAGTCATAAGACCAGTTGTATCTTGAGACCCAACGATATTAACTTCTACACGTACATCAGATCCAGCGTGTAATACTTTTCCTGGAGCTACTCCTACTGCATTTCTATTGAAGATTTTCTCTACAGCTGTAAGTCCTTGTCCTTCCACAGAAACTTCTTTTGAAGGAGCAAATACTGTTGGAGCTGTTATACCCAATACTTTTGCTGCGAAAGTTTGAATTTTTTTACCAAACACGATAGCATAAGAACCACCTGCTTTGATAAACTCCATTTTTTGTGGAGTTAAAGCTTTAGAAATATCGATAAGCTCTTTTTCTCCGTTATAAAGTTTTTTTGTCTTTGTATTAATTGTCAATACAGTTCCTGTTGCTACAGAGTAAACTTCCTCTAAGATAGGCTCTCCTTTTTCGTTAAGGACAACTTTTCCATTTGCGTCTGTTTTCTTTACCCAGTTCTTAAGATCAATTCCGATACCTCCTGTTACATCCACAGTCGTTAAGAAAATAGGAGAAATTCCATTTGTACCTGCTACAATTGGAGCAATATTAACGAAAGGTACATAAGGACTTGCTTGTTTACCTGTCCATAATGCTACGTTATTCACACCTGACATTCTAGAAGACCCTACTCCCATTGTTCCTTTTTCCGCGATTAACATCACGCTTTTACCAGGATGAGCTGCTTGTAGCGCTTTAATCTCTTGTTGAGCCTGAGGAGTGATCATACACTGTCCATGAAGTTCACGGTCAGAACGAGAGTGAGCTTGGTTACCTGGAGATAATAAGTCTGTCGAGATATCCCCTTCACCAGCGATGAAAGTTACTACATCTATTTTCTCAGCCACTTCAGGAAGTTTAGTAAAGAACTCTGCTTTAGCATAGCTTTCTAAGATATCCTTAGCAATAGCATTACCAGCTAAGAAAGCCTCTTTTAGACGTAATGTATCTGCATCGTATAAGAACACTTGTGTCTTAAGTACTTTAGCAGCTTCTAAAGCGATAGCTTCATCATTACCTAATGCTAAATCTAAAAGAACCTCGATAGAAGGACCTCCCTTCATATGAGATAATAATTCAAAAGCAAAAGCTGGAGTAATTTCTTTTACTACAACCTCACCTAAGATAATTTCTTTTAAAAACTTTGCTTTAACACCAGCAGCACTAGTAGTACCAGGTAAAACATTATAAATAAAAAGCTTAAGAGAATCCTCATGGTATTCGTTCTCAGCATCTTTTACTTGTGCTATAACTTCACTTAATAGTTCAGCACCGTCAATTGGCTTAGGGTTAAGTCCTTGATTTTTTCTTTCTTCAATCTCGTTGATGTAATCCTTATAAAGGCTCATAATTAATCTCTATTAAATTTAAGGCTGACTGATTAAATACAACTTGTTAATCAACCCGTAAAACATTATTCCTAATTAGTTATCATACAAGACAATTTCATTTCTCAAACAAAAGGTAAACGGACTACTTTTAAAACTTAGCATAACTGTGATTTCTCTACTTAAATAACATTGTATTAAATAAAATAAGTTTCGATTAAGAAACTCATATCACTTTTGCTTTAAGTGATTCAAGACCAATTAACTTTTAATCTAAAAAAGAGTTGTACTGGTATTTATT
>NZ_WSPP01000106.1:0-331 GCF_009767705.1 Myroides sp. LoEW2-1
TACAGATGTGTTAGATTATGTTCCAGGTTACTTTAAAATCAAGCGTTACATCCGATATAAATACGCTACTAAAGGTAAAGACAACACTCAAATTAGTATTGGTGAGCTTCCAGAGCGAATTATAGATAAAGGAATACCTTCAGAGGGGTTATTATCTACAATACTTGTAGATAAATATGTTGACCACCTTCCTCTTTATAGACAGAAGCAACGCTTTTCAAGAGAAAACATCGATATAGCTTCTTCTACAATAGATGGTTGGGCTGCTCAAAGTATGGATGCTTTAAAACCACTATACCAAAAGCTGGTGATGGACATCAAAAATGAAGGT
>NZ_WSPP01000107.1:0-55019 GCF_009767705.1 Myroides sp. LoEW2-1
AGAACATTACAGATTTATATCCTCATAACTATAAAACATTAAACTCAAACGTTGTAGAAGAATAATTATATCTCACAAGATGTACTTGCTCGGGTGCATACATTCCTTTCATAGTTTACAAATAAGCCTTAAGGGAAAGGCTTATTTAACTCCCTATCCTATGGTAACTTTGCCATTTATACTGTATGTAATTTACTTTGAAACAAGTGCCTTACATCGATCTGATTTTGAAAACCATACCTCAACTATGGGGCACTGACCAAACGTATATTCGAGATAGCATAAGTACCTTTGCTTCTGCCTTAGTAAGTTCGTTTGTTTGCAACCGTAAACTACCTTCCTTTATCAGCATTAAAACTCCTCTCCCTTACCAACCAATAAAGCACTGATCGTTTTATAGCTATAAACCGAAGTATCCACTAATGCTCTTTAATGATATCATAGATGCAGTCTTTCTTTAGAGTTCTTTTAAGTGGAAATCACCATAGACCTCTAAACCTACCATTTGAACAATAATAAAATGCTATACTAAACAAATAGGCCTGGTTAGCTTTAGCACTTGGGAGCTCTCAACTATCAGACAATAGCCTTGTGATATATTCTTCATAACAAGGCATAACACTATCCCTTTCTAACAAAACATACAATCACTTTTATCCACAAAAAAAGGGTGGCCTCTAAACGAAACCACCCAAAGTAAAAATCGATTACTTTATAACTAACTTTAACTTTTTCTCTACTACAGCAGTTACTCTATAGCAAAGTAATAATAACTAACCTTAAATATAACTTTATAACAACCCTAGTTAGTAATCGATAGCTACACGTTGTTCTACAACAGATTTTATAAAAGAAACAACCTTCAAATGTTCAGGATGTTTCGCATAAATATCCAAATCTTCAAAGTTTTCAAACTTCGTAAAAAGCATTACATCGCAATTGCCTGCATCTGCTTCTGGTAGATTAAACTCTACTCTAATTTCGTTCAACTGAACTATCTTATCTTTAAGTGCTAATAACTGTTCTCTCATCTCAAGTTTATTAGCTTCCTTATTCTCTGCTTTCAATTTCCACATTACAATATGTGTCACCATGATGATATCATTTTTAAAATTACGTGTACTAAAGATAAAAACTCCTTTTCGATATTCTACTTCTTTAGCTTATCTTTAATTCGATTGGCCTCTTTAATAAACTTGCCCAGTTGTTCGGTATCACGTTGTTCTAAATAATTTCTAAACGAACTCAACTTATCCAAATAAATATCTAAAATAGGTAATATATGATCCGCATTCTGTTCAAATATAGGTAGCCACATATCTACGGAACTCTTTGCAAGTCGAACGGTAGAAGCAAATCCCCCTGCGGCAAGATTAAATATTGCCGTGTCATCTTTCTCTTTATCCAACACCGCTACAGCAAGTGCATAGGAGATAGCATGCGACAAATGAGATACATATCCCACATGTTCATCATGAGAATGAGCATCCATTAGTATCAAACGCATATCCAAATGATAATACATCTCTGAAATTACATTTAATGCTTTAGGATTTGATTTCTCTGGATCGCAGATAATTGCGACTCTATCTTTAAACAATCCCTTAAATGCTGCCTCAGGTCCGCTAAACTCAGTTCCAGACATTGGATGTGTTGCTACAAAATTACCGCGATTGGCATGATTGGCCACCGCATCAGACAACATTGATTTTGTCGAACCAACATCTAACACAAACTTGTCCTCTGAAATCCTATCCAGGACATAAGGAACCAATTCAACTGTTGCATTTACAGGAGTTGCTAATACAATAATATCAGAACGTGAAATTAAATTATCTAAGTCGACTGCTTCGTCAATAATCTTTAATTCTAATGCCTTTTTTAAGTTAGTATCTGATAAATCACTACCAATAATTTTAGATGCAAATCCTTTTTCCTTTAAATCTAAAACCATGGATCCCCCAATCAATCCAACACCAACTAATCCAATTACTTTTGCCATACTTTCTTTTTATCCCACAAACTTATATAAATAAGTTTATACCAATCAATAGTTTAATTACAACATTGATGAAGGGCAAACAAATTTTGTTTTTGGCAATAAAGATTCATTTCGAATAACATTAAACCCACCTACTACATCAACAATATTTTTTATTCCGTACTTATACAACAATGAAGCTGCTATCATACTTCTGTATCCTCCTGCACAATAGACAATCAACAAATCCTGCTTTGAAACTTCACTTACTCTATCTTCCAGTTGATTCAAAGGAAGGTTTATAGAGTTTTCAAGATGTTCGGCATTATACTCATTGATTTTCCTAACATCAAATAAAACAGCTTTACTCTTTTCTTTTAGTGCGTCTAATTCCTTCGCTTCTATGCGCTTAATTTTTTCAACAGGCAAATTAGCAGACTTCCACGTATCAAAACCACCTTCTAAATAACCAATTGTATTGTCGTATCCTACACGTGACAAACGAATCATACTTTCCTCCTCACTTCCTTTCTCTGTGATGAGTACAATTTTTTGTTTGATATCTTTGATCATCTCTCCTACCCAGACAGCAAATGGCCCTTTCAATCCTATATTCAAACTATTTGGAATAAATCCTTCCGAGAAAGTCTGAGCATCTCTTGTATCGAGAACTAATATTTCTTTGTCGTTCAATAGGCCTTTAAACTCCTCTAATTTGATTGGTTTATTGGCGCGATCTAAAAGGTTATCCAAATTTTCATAACCCTGAATATTCATCAAGACATTATTTGGGAAATATTGTGGCGGAGTAGCTAAGCCCGTTAATAATTCTTTGACAAACTCATCTTCTGTCATATCAGCACGCAAAGCATAATTCGTTTTCTTTTGATTGCCCAATGTATCAGTCGTCTCCTTACTCATGTTTTTCCCACATGCAGAACCCGCACCGTGATTAGGATAGACAATTAAATTATCTGGTAAAGGCATAATTTTGGTGCGCAATGACTGAAATAAATGTCGAGCCAATATTTCCTCAGTAATCTCAGATTTTACTAACTGTACTAAATCAGGTCTTCCCACATCGCCAATGAACAGTGTATCCCCCGTAATAATTGCGTGTTTCTCTCCTTTTTCATCATAAACCAGATACGTACTACTCTCCATAGTATGACCTGGAGTATGTAAAACCTGCACTTTTATTTTTCCAATCTCAAATACTTGATTATCCTCAGCAACAATAGCATCATACCCAGGCTGTGCAGTAGGTCCAAAGACAATTTTAGCTCCTGTTTTCTTCACTAAATCTAAATGACCACTAACAAAATCTGCATGAAAATGTGTCTCAAAAACAAATTTAATCTTAGCTCCGTCTGCATCTGCTCTATCAATATATGGTTGAACATCTCTCAATGGATCAAAAATTGCCGCTTCTCCTTCACTTTCTAAATAATATGCAGCGTGTGCAATACAACCAGTATATATCTGTTCTATTTTCATATAATCAAAATTTACACAAGTAAAATTATCACAGTAATTGTTAAATAAATATGACATATATCAGTCAACAAATTATTTTAGAATCCCGTTTTGTAAAAAATCCAAATACACTGTGAAATATCGTTAAAAATGAGAGAAAGAGAATAATATTTCATAATTTAACGCATAAACTAACAATTATGACAAAGTATAAATTCGCATCACTTCAAGAATTACAAGAAAAAGGCCACAACATTCACAGATTGCCTTTCTCTATTCGTATTCTATTAGAGAATGTTTTGCGTAATCACGATGGATATGTGATTACAGACGAACATTTAGACACATTAATAAACTGGGATCCTAAGGGGACAGATAAAGACATTCCCTTTAAACCTGCGAGAGTTTTAATGCAAGACTTTACAGGGGTTCCTGCAGTAGTAGATATTGCATCGTTAAGAGATGAGTTCATCAGACAAGGTAAGGACGGAAACAAAATCAACCCAGCGATACCCGTTGATTTAGTTATAGACCACTCTGTACAAGTAGATTATTACGGAACTGACTACGCCTACCAAAATAACGTTGAAAAAGAGTACGAACGCAATTCAGAGCGATATGAATTGCTAAAGTGGGCTCAAAAAGAACTAAACAACTTTACTGTAGTACCTCCAGGTATGGGTATTTGTCACCAAGTGAACTTAGAATACTTAGCAAAAGGAATCATCGAGCGCGATGGATGGGCCTTCCCTGACACATTAGTAGGTACTGATTCACATACTCCGATGGTTAACGGTATTGGTGTGATTGCCTGGGGAGTTGGAGGTATAGAGGCTGAAGCAGCAATGTTAGGACAACCTATCTACTTTACTTGTCCAGAAGTTATTGGGTTAAAACTAACAGGAAAAATACCACAAGGAGCAACTGCAACAGATATGGTGTTATCCATTACAAAGTTATTGCGTCAACATGGCGTTGTAGGAAAATTCGTAGAGGTATTTGGCGATGGACTAGACAATCTTTCTGTAACGGATAGAGCTACTATTTCAAATATGTCTCCAGAGTTTGGATGTACTGTAACCTATTTCCCAATTGATGATCGTACGCTTGACTATATGCGCGCAACCAACAGAGAAGAAAAACAAGTACAATTAGTAGAAGAATATTGTAAAAACAATATGCTTTGGAGAACAGGAAAAGAAAACATTGAATACACTACTGTCTTAGAATTAGATCTAAATACACTGGAGCCAACGGTATCAGGCCCGAAACGTCCTCAAGATAAAATATTGGCAAAAGACTTAGGCAAATCATTCTCTACTCTATTACAAGATGAATATAAACGTACTTATGTAACGACAAAAGAGAGAAGAGAACACGCTTGGTTATCTGAAGGAGGATCAGGTACAGAATTTCAATATGAAGAAAGAAAAGAAAGTAACCAGCAAGTTGAAGTAGTACAAGACAGCCTTCGCTCTGTACGCATCAAACAAAAAAACAAAGAATATGTTCTCAGTGATGGAAGTATCGTTATAGCAGCTATCACGAGTTGTACGAATACATCAAATCCAGAAGTAATGATTGGGGCAGGTCTTGTAGCGCGTAAAGCCATACAAAGAGGGCTAAGAACCAAATCTTGGGTAAAAACAAGTTTGGCGCCAGGATCAAAAGTGGTGACCCAATACCTTCAACGCTCTGGATTATTGGAAGACTTAGAAGCACTGAGATTCCACACTGTGGGTTATGGGTGTACTTCTTGTATAGGTAACAGTGGACCTTTGCCATTACCTGTTGCTGAAGCAGTCAAAAAAGGAGACCTTATTGTTGCATCTGTGTTATCAGGAAACAGAAACTTCGAAGCCAGAGTTCACCCTCAAGTGAAGATGAATTTCTTAATGTCACCAATGCTTGTAGTTGCTTATGCATTAGTGGGACGAGTTGATATTGATTTAATCAATGAGCCTTTAGATTATGATCCTAATGGAGAACCTGTTTACTTAAAAGATATTTGGCCAACACATGAAGAAATTAGAGAGGTAATTAATCAATCGCTAAAACGCGAAGATTTTGATCAAGTATATAGTGTCATTTTTGACGGGGAAAAAGATTGGCAAGAACTACAAGCTCCGACAGGACAAAAATTTGATTGGGACAAAGACTCCACTTATATTAGACAAGCTCCATTCTTTGAAAACCTTCCTTCAGAATTAAAGCCTATTAGCGATATTCACAAAGCCAAAGTATTACTTTACCTTGGTGACTCAGTGACTACTGACCACATCTCTCCTGCAGGAGCCTTTAACGAAGAGTCAGCAGCAGGTAAATACTTGCTAAGTCAGGGAGTTTCACCTAAAGACTTTAACTCTTATGGCTCGCGTCGTGGAAATCACGAAGTCATGATGAGAGGAACTTTTGCAAACGTTCGCATTAAGAACAAAATTGCTCAAAGAGAAGGTGGGTACAGTACCTATTTACCAACTAATGAATCTCTGACTGTTTTTGATACGGCAATGAAGTACAAAGAAGATAACACTCCTCTAATTGTCATTGCTGGAAAAGAATACGGAAGTGGTTCATCAAGAGATTGGGCAGCAAAAGGAACTTACTTATTAGGAGTAAAAGCTGTTATTGCAGAAAGCTTTGAGCGTATTCACAGAAGTAATCTAATCGGTATGGGAATAGTACCGTTGCAGTTTTTAGAAAATCAAAATGCAGAAACATTGGGATTAACTGGTAAAGAAACGTTCACTATAACAGGATTAGAAGATGATATCAAACCACACAAAATAATAGATGTCACAGCTACATTAGAGAATGGAAAATCAATTCAATTCCAAGTAAAAGCTCGATTCGATTCACTAATAGAAATTGAGTATTACCGAAATGATGGTATTCTACAATACGTTTTGAGAGATTATCTCAAAAAGTAATACAAAGCAAAAGGCTCTTTCAATATGAAAGAGCCTTTTTTTATACAAATCCCAATTTAATTGCTTTCTGAATCAATGTTTGCGTATCAGCAACTTCGAATACTTGCTTCATTTTTGCCAATCGCTTTTTAATAGTAGGATTAGACAATGGAATGTGATTTTCCAATTCTTGTAACTTATATCCCTTTGACAAAAGAACTAAAATTGATCGATTATAATCATCATACATCATCTCTTTTCGCACAATCTCACTCAAACAATGTTTAACAATATCACTTTGATAACGTTCACCTTTTAAAACATCTTGAACAATGTCTATTAAACTTCCTGGTGAAATTTCATGCTTACTTGCCAAACCATTAGGTCGAATATTCTTGACAATCTCGTAAATGGTAATTACTTCAGTATGCCCTGTAATCATCACTGTTTTACAGCTTGGCATTACCTTATTAAGATAAAGAATAATATCTCACCCATCATTCCACTTAAAGTCAACATTACCTGGAACTGAGAAGTCTACAATTGCAATATCAAAGCTTTCTCCTTTTTCTACAGCAGTATCTATCATAGATTTTGCTGACAAACAATCGAAAGCTTTAGTAAATTTAGATGATACAAATGGGCTTCCTTCCTTACATAAGGCAAGAATATAGCCCTCCACAATTAAGGGGTGATCATCGACTAAGAAGATATTATACATTATGACAATTTTTAATTCACTATAAAGATAAATAAAACATAACAATTTATAAAATTAAGCATTTAATTAACTTTATTGACCCCATAAACATATCTCTGTTAACACCTAAATTAGCAAAACAAGGCATAAACAACTCGTTTTTAACATATTAAAAACAACAAAGACACTTCAAGCTTTTTATCTTTCTATGAAAAAATTTAATTATTTTTATAAAGCAACAAAGTCCCTTTAACAACTATAATGAGATTCTCCTACATACAAGGTATAACCTACATATTAATTATAGCTCTTTTCATTAACTGCAAAAGAGAAGCAAACAGCATCACACATCAACAGTCAGTAGAACAATTACCTCAAAAAAAATCTAATGACAGTCTTGCCAATCAAGAGATGGATAGCCTCCTTCACAAGGCCTTACGGCTAAGAAATAACGAAGAAAACAGAAATTACTCCTTAGAATTACTCAAAAAGGTAAGAAACCTTGATAATTTTCAAAGTCTAACTGCCTTTGATTCACTAAGTAATCAGTTAATATTATATTCCGAGAATAAAAGCGACTTTGAAATACAAGGACAAGTTTTTAAACTAAAGGCTCAAAAACACTATTTCGAAAATCAGTTAGATAGTACTTATCAATTTCTTGTCAAAGCAGAACAAAGTTACAATCAATTACAGGACAGCATTGAATTAGGTAGAATTTCAATTGCAAAAGCTCAGATAGTATTCGAGCACGGTATATATACGGAAAGTGAAAAGGAAATACTCAAAGGATTGCGCTTGCTAAAAAACACTAAAGATAAAACCATACTTTACAAAGCAAATCACCTTTTAGCCATTAACTTAATCGAACTCTTTGATTACTCTGAAGCTAAAAAGTACTTCGCCATTACAAAGACAATTGTCAATGAATTAAAAGACAGTAACGCAATTACACAACAAGAAGCAGAACATTATACTTCACATATAAACAACAATCTTTCTCACTTATACTACTATGAAGGAGATTTACAGAAAGCCAAAAAGTACGCTTTAAAAGGACTTTATGAATATCCTAATATTCCCAAAGAATCACGCCTATACAGCATCTTATTAACGAACCTCATCAAGGCTAAAATAGATTTGGGCGAGTTTGAAAACTTATTAGATTATATAGACGAAATTGTAGCTCTTGAAACAAAATACAACAGTAAAGGTACTTATAGTGGAGGACTTCCAAGCACTTACTTAGTAAAAGCTAAGTACTATATTCATCAAAATAATCTACCTAAAGCTCTCGAATATTGTAAGAAAGCTTATGATAGGGCAAACTATGAAAAACGATATCAGATTGCGAAAGAAGCCTTGGCCTTTATGTCGAAATACGATACCACAAATGCACAAGAACACATCAGTAAGTTTCTTGAACTAAATGATAAATTATTTAAGATTGAACGACAAAGCAAGAACAAATTTGCGCGAATTGAATTTGAAGCAGAACAATTGTCACTGCAAAATCAACAGTTAATAGCTGATAAAAAAAATATCATTCTCATCAGTAGCTTGATATTAATTGTTTTTATTGGAACAATTATCATGCTCATACTGTATATCAAAAACAAAAGCTTAAGGTATCAACATAGAAGTCAATTAGCTGATGAGAAGATTTACAAATTAATATTAGAACAAAAAGACCTCTCAGATAATGCAAAGTTTGAAGAAAGAAAAAGAATAGCAAAGGAACTACACGATGGCATTATTAATAGAATATTCACCACCAGATTCCATCTAATGCAGTTAGATGGAAACTCAAATGAAGAACAAAGAAAGCTTTTGATAAATGAATTACATGTAGCAGAAGAAGAAATAAGAACAATATCAACTATTTTAAGTCAGGAAAAATTGTCGGATCAAAATCCTTTTGATCAACTCATTGAAGACTTAATTTCAAATCAGCAAAATGCTTTTAACAGTCAATTTCACTACAATCCAGACGCAAGTATTAATTGGGATAGACTCAATAGTGAACAGAAGTTAAACGTCTATCGAATACTTCAAGAAGTATTTCAAAACATAAATAAGCATTCGAAAGCAACAGAAGTAATAGTTTCTACCATAAAACTAAGGGATGGCCGATTCCAATTAATCATAAAGGACAATGGCATTGGGTTTAATTCAAAAGATAATAGAATCTTAAGTAAAGGTACAGGCTTAAAAAATATGAAAGAAAGAGCTAAAGAGTTAGGTGCCAATCTGAAGATTACCAGTAAGCCGAATGAAGGAGTTACTATCTTATTAGATTTGGATATATATCAATAGAAAAAGGAGCTTATGAATTAGCTCCTTTTTCTATAAACACTATACTATTTTATTTTGAACAAGGTACTCAGCAATCTGAACTGTATTAGTAGCAGCACCTTTTCTTAAATTATCAGCAACTATCCACATATTAAGCGTGTTATCTTGAGTTTCATCTCGTCTAATTCGCCCCACAAACACCTCGTCTTTTCCCTCTGCATACAAAGGCATTGGATACGTATTTGTATCTGTGTTATCTTGAACAATGATTCCTGGTGTTTCATGCAATATTCGGCGAACCTCAGCTAAATCAAAACTATTCTCGAACTGAATATTTACAGATTCACTATGTCCTCCAACCACAGGGATTCTAACCGCTGTAGCTGTTACAAGAACTGTATCATCTCTTAGTATTTTCTTAGTCTCTTTTACTAACTTCATTTCCTCTTTCGTGTAGCCGTTATCTTCGAAAACATCACAATGAGGAATCGCATTTCTGTGAATTGGATAATTATAAGCCATTTCTCCTTTAATATCCTTATACTCATTCTCTAACTGTTTAACAGCTTTAACTCCTGTTCCAGTAATTGACTGATAGGTAGACACTACAACGCGCTTAATTGCATATTTTTTATGTAGTGGCGCTAAAGCCATTACAAGTTGAATAGTCGAACAATTTGGATTAGCAATGATCTTATCTTCTTTCGTTAAAACATCTGCATTAATCTCTGGTACAATAAGTTTCTTTGTAGGGTCCATTCTCCAAGCAGAGGAATTGTCTATTACAGTCGTTCCGTTTTCAGCAAACTTAGGTGCCCATTCTAAAGATGTAGTACCACCAGCAGAAAATATAGCTATTTCAGGCTTCATAGCAATTGCATCTTCCATAGACTTAATTACAAACTTTTTCCCTTTGAACTCAACTTCCTTTCCAACAGATTTCTCTGATGCTACTGGTATTAATTCCGTTACAGGAAAATTGCGCTCTGCTAAAACTTTTAGCATAATCTCTCCTACCATTCCGGTAGCCCCTACTACAGCTATTTTCATTTTTATATGTTTAATTGATTTTCACAAATTTATACAGTTTCATCCGTATTTTAAAAGCATTTCACTAAATTAAACTAGTTGCATATCTTTCATAACAAGCTGAGTCTTAACTTTTCCCTTCCACTCACTATCTTCGATACTATAAACGAAGTTAAAAAAACGCCTATTGTTGAGTTCTTCAAAGTACTTACCAAAACGAAAAGCAACCACAGGAAAAGATTGTTCTTCATTTCCCCTTTGCTTAACATAAAGGTACATATGCTCTTTATTCTTTCCAATTAAACGCTTCCCTCCCGTATCATAAATATTATTTGAAATAAACAAAGGCATTTCATTATCTGGGCCAAAGGGTTCGAACTGTCTTAAAATGCGAATTACCTTTGGCGTGAGATCAGAAAAATCAACTTCCGCATCGATGACCAATTCAGGAATCATATCTCTTTCATCTAAAGTGCGAGAGACTACTTCTTCAAATTTCTCTTTAAAGGCAGTGTAATTTTCCTTATACAATGTCAAGCCAGCAGCATACTTGTGACCTCCAAACTGAATTAAATACTCCGAACACTCTTTGATTGCTTCATAAACGTCAAAATTCTTGACAGAGCGAGCCGAAGCTGCTAAATACTCTCCACTTTCAGTAAATACAATGGTTGGTCTATAGTAGGTCTCTATTAATCGCGATGCCACAATTCCAATAACTCCTTTGTGCCATGTCGGATTATAAATTACTGTCGATTTATTAAAAACCTCTTTATTATCGACAATCATTTGCAAAGCTTGTTCTGTAATCTGTTGATCTATGTGTTTGCGCTCACTATTAATATCCATGATATACTTTGCAAGCTTAATAGCTTCAGTATAATCAGAAGTTGACAATAATTCTACCGCAAACTTTCCATGCTCTAATCTACCTGCAGCATTAATCTTCGGTGCAATCTTGAAGACAATATCGCTAATTGTAAAGGAGGATTGATCATAAGAAGATAGCAATGCGCGCAAACCTGGTCTCGGCGTTTTATTAATAACCTCTAAACCATAATAAGCCATTATTCTATTCTCTCCAGTCATCGGGACGACATCTGCTACTATTGCAGTTGCAACCAAGTCTAAATACTGAACTAAACCTTTTATATCTCTTTGTTGACTGATACTATAAGCTTGGATCAACTTAAAACCAACACCACAACCACATAGCTCTTTAAATGGATAATTACAATCAGAGCGTTTGGGATCCAATACCGCCTTAGCTTGAGGCAAAATTTCTCCAGGCAAATGATGATCACAGACAATAAAATCAATATCTAACTCCTGAGCATAAGCAATTTCATCAACAGATTTTATTCCACAGTCTATTGAAATAATTAGTTTTACATCATTTTGAGAAGCATAATCAATTCCCTGATAAGAAACACCATACCCTTCACTATATCTATCAGGGATATATGTATCGACATTAGGATAAAAACCTTTAAAAAAAGAAGCTAACATTGCAACCGAAGTTGTTCCATCTACATCATAATCACCATAGATTAAAATCTTCTCATTATTTTGAACTGCTTCCTTAATACGCACAATTGATTTGTCCATATCTTTCATCAAAAATGGATCGTGTAAAGCGTCTAAAGAAGGGCGAAAAAAGTCTTTTGCTTCGTTATAAGTACTGATACCTCTTTGAACGAGTAACTGAGCTATAATTTTATCAACTTTTAATACTTCTTGTAAATGCACAACTGCTTCGGCGATAACATCCGTTTTAAGCTTCCAACGCATTTACTATTTATTATGATAATGAATATTCGTTTCTACTTTAGCAAATTCTTTAAACATATTCATTACGCCACAATATTTCTCAATTGACATGTCAACGGCTCTTTTTAATTTTGCTTCATCAAGTTTACTTCCGTAAAAGTGATAATCTAATACAACAGTATGATAAGTTGATGGATCACTATCAGTTAACTTCCCCTCTGTTTCCATTTTAAACTCATCTACTTCCAAACGCATTTTCTTGATTAAATGTGCTATATCTAACCCACTACAGCCTGCTAAAGCAGATAACATTAATGCTTTGGGTCTAAGCCCTTTATTATCTCCACCATTCTCAGGTCCGGCATCAATTCGAATAGTATCTCCACTTGGGTTTGTAGATTCGAATTGCATATTCTCAATCCACGTTGTTGTTACTTTATGTGACATAATTTATTATCGTTTTTATCAAATGTATCAAAAAAAAGCCAATGTCTGATGCTACTTGTAACATCAGACATTGACCTTAACATATTTTAATTCAGTTATTATTTCTTTTTACCAGAAACAATCACTACTATTTCTCCTTTAGCTGGTTTGGCTTCAAAATGATTTAATACCTCGACAACTGTTCCTCTAACCGTTTCTTCATGTAGCTTAGACAATTCGCGAGAGACTGAGATTAAACGGTCTTCTCCAAAATATTCCTTAAACTCAGCTAACGTCTTATTAAGCTTATGTGGTGAAACATAGATAATCATAGTACGATCTTCTTCTGCTAAAATTAGATAACGTGTCTGTCTTCCTTTCTTATCAGGTAAAAAACCCTCAAAAACAAATTTGTCATTTGGCAAACCACTATTCACTAATGCTGGAACAA
The DNA here is from genome assembly GCF_009767705.1 of Myroides sp. LoEW2-1. Lineage (NCBI taxonomy): Bacteria > Pseudomonadati > Bacteroidota > Flavobacteriia > Flavobacteriales > Flavobacteriaceae > Myroides > Myroides sp. LoEW2-1. Next base: position 13,038 of record NZ_WSPP01000107.1, read on the forward strand.
ATGCAGTTGCTCCAGGTAAGCACTCCACTTCAACTCCCGCTTCAATACATGCTCTGGTTAATAAAAACCCCGGATCTGAAATAGCAGGAGTACCTGCATCAGAGATCAACGCAAATATTTCTCCAGACTGCATTCTTTTAACCAATCCCTCTACTGTCTTATGCTCGTTGTGCATATGATGACTAAACATAGGAGTTGTAATCTCAAAATGCTTTAAAAGTTTTCCACTATTACGGGTATCTTCTGCTAAAATATAATCTACTTCTTGCAAAACTTTAATGGCACGAAACGTCATATCATCAAGATTCCCAATTGGTGTTGGTACCAAATATAATTTACTCATACTATATAAATCGTTTCTCTACAATTGCGACAAAGCGCTCTTCATACTCTTCTTTTCCTTCCCAGTTATTGTATTCAGGTTTCACTAAATGTTCAATCAAGCTCATTGCTTCATCAAAATTACTAACTGTATTCAACTGTGAAAGTACTCGGTTGAAATCTTCTGCACTACCTCCAAACAAATGTTTCTCAAATGCAATCCTATCATTTAATCCTACAGATATAGACGAGTTATAGATGTCATTGATTGACTTTGATTTTGAAATACGCGGCTCTTTAACAGACATCGACTCAAGGTTAAATAACGTATTTTGACTTTGGTCCTCTTTTGCTTCTTCTTTCTCAGATTCGGTCGTTAATGAACTATCTTCATCATTTACTTGTGTAATAGCTTCTTCTGCCTTTAAAGAAGTATCATCAACTCTCTTAAAGTCTAAATCCATAAAATTAAAACCAGAGAAAGGATCCTCTTCTCTCTTCAAAGGAGAAATCGAATCATCAACAGGAACTATTCGATCTGCAACAATAGCTTCTTCTTTCACCACTTTTGGCAAATCAACCTCGACTTGAGCCTTATCTATCTCGACTTGAGAATGAATTAAATGATGAATTTCATCTTTAGTACTGATTACTTGTACTACATCTTCTTCCACCTTTAAGTCATCACCTGTAATAATAGTATTGTTATCTTCAGTCTTAGTGTTTGCAACTTCTTCTTTATTTACAACCAATTGTGGTTGATCTACAGTTACATCACTACTGACAACTTCATCTAAAGTCTCCTCTTGCTCATCCAAAAAACGATGAAGTTCGGCTTTATCTTCATTCTCCGATTCGACTATTGCAGGTCCCATAGATAGATCAGTAGAGTACTCTATCGGAAAAGTTGTAGGAATATCATCGTGAAGAATCTCAGGAGCTATCTTTTGTACAATATCAGAAATCACTTCATCCGCATTAGACAAATAACCTTCTTTCTCAGACTCTATTACGATTGGGTAATCTTCTTCTACCAAGTCAATAGGCATTTGATGGCGATCACTCTCATCTTTTTGATCAAAAGACTTGTTGGCATAATATGCGGTTAAATCAGCTTCAAATGTTTCATTTGTAGTATTTCCTTCTAAACCTTTATCATGGCAATCTTGATAGAACTGCAAGATTAATAGCTTTTCATATAAATTCTTAGCTTCAGTTAAGAGATTAGTTACATCCTTATCTTTCATCTGTAAAATGCGATGAGCAATACTGAGTAATTCTCCTTCTAAGACTTTCTTCATAACTTTTAATTTGGATTAGTAATTTCCCGAGCTTTTTTTGATAAATTTGTACTTTACAAAATAACAAAAATAAACGCTGATTTCAGCCTGAAATTTACAAAATGTTTCTCGAAAATCCTGTTAATCACAAAGAACAATTTGGTTGGATAGAAGTAATTTGCGGTTCTATGTTCTCTGGTAAAACCGAAGAATTAATTCGTAGACTCAAAAGAGCTCAATTTGCCAAACAGAAAGTTGAAATTTTTAAGCCTGCCATTGATACGCGCTACGATGAAGAATTTGTTGTATCACATGATGCTAATGAGATAAGGTCAACACCTGTCCCTTCGGCTGCACATATCCGTTTGTTAGGTGATAGTTGCGACGTTGTAGGTATTGACGAAGCACAGTTTTTCGACGATGAAATTGTAAATGTCTGTAATGATTTGGCAAATTCAGGCGTCCGAGTAATTGTTGCAGGTTTAGATATGGACTTTAAAGGGAAGCCTTTTGGACCAATGCCTGCACTTATGGCTACTGCTGAATATGTAACAAAAGTTCATGCCATTTGTACGAGAACTGGTAACTTGGCAAATTATAGTTTTAGAAAAGCGGCAAGTGAAGATTTAGTCATGCTTGGTGAAACGCAAGAATATGAACCATTGAGTAGAGCTGCTTATTACAACGCTATGAAAGAAGCCGAAAGAATAAAGAATCTATCAAAGAAGTAATTCTATTGATTTGACACTCGAATAACCACCACCTAAAAAGCTTTATGAAAAAAATATATAAGATCTACGTAGATTCGTATAGTGGACTATCGTCTGCATCGTGGATGCTAGCTATCGTGATGTTAATTAACCGAGCTGGCTCTATGGTATTCCCCTTTTTAGGTGTTTACATGACCAAAAAACTCCTGTTTACTGAAGAACAAACAGGATATGTTTTAGCGTGCTACGGTGTAGGGTCAATTATAGGTTCAACATTAGGTGGATGGATTACTGACAAAATCGGAAACTACAAAGTACAATATCTTAGTTTATTAGGAAGTATTCCTGTATTTATTCTACTTCCACACTTTACAACAGTTACTAGTTTAGCCCTCATGATTTTACTTCAGAGTACAGTAAGTGAAATGTTTCGCCCTGCAAACTCCGTTGCCATTACAATGTATGCTAAACCACAGAATATCACACGAGCTTTCTCTTTAAACAGAATGGCTGTAAATCTCGGTTTCTCAATTGGCCCAGCAATGGGAGGATTACTAGCGGCAATTTCCTATAGTTTATTATTCAATATTAATGCAGCTGCAGCTTTCATTGCAGCAATCGTTTTTATAAACTTTTTTAGAGGTAGAAAAACAAATAAAGAAAAATACAACGAAGAGGGTATTTTAGAGGATAGAACAGAGTTAGTAGGCGATAATAACAAATCTCCTTATAAAGACAAAATGTTCATTATTTATAGTGTATTCTGTACACTATATTCTATTGCTTTTCTACAGTTATTCAGTACAATGCCTTTATACTATGAAAAAGTAGGAGGGCTAAATGAATCACAAATTGGTTTGGTACTTGGTTATAGTGGTCTGTTAATCTTTCTAACGGAAATGTTACTTGTTCACCTTGCAGAAAAATATCTTACCATACGAAAGACCATTTACTATGGGGTTCTAATCAGTGCATTATCCTTTTTACTATTAGCTTTTGATCACAGTATTTTTACAATATATTTATCTATATCTGTGTTATGTGTTTCAGAAATGCTCGCAATGCCTTTTACGTCAACTGTAACAGCTATGAGAGCAGGAGCAAATAACAAAGGGGCTTATATGGGGGTAAATGGGTTGACTTTTGCAGTTGGATTTATAGTATCTCCCATTCTTTCTACAAAGATTGCCTCTCACCTTGGTTATGAAACCTTATGGGTGAGTACTGCCATCCTAATCGTTATTGCATCAATAGGTTTAAATTACTCTGTCAAAAAAATGATAGGATAATCAATATAACAATGGAACACGGTGATATGTAAATTAACATTTTCCAACTCTCTTTTCGAGTTTTAAGAAGTCATATTCACCTCCATTGGTCTTATTGTAAAAATGTCCTACTACCTCATAACCCGCTTTTTCAAAAACTTTTATCCCCATTTGATTCAATTTAGCTATAGCTAACACAAACTTACACACTGCTTTTTTAGTGATAAATGCCCATTCTATATAGTCAATTAATTCCTTTCCATATCCCTTTCCCATATAAAGAGGGTTAAGACCAAACCAATATTCTGCTGTATTATTATCGATGAGATCATAATTGAAAAAGGCTAAAATCTCAGTTAATCCTGGCTTTCTAACTGTAAAAGTATTTTGTCCACGTATTTGTGGATCTAAGAAATCTTCTAATTCTTCTTCGTCTTTTGTCATATCATAAAAGCTCAAAATACCAGGATACTTCCAATTAAAAGCTATTTCTTCAGCTTCTTCTTGTTCCATTACTGTAAATTGAAAATCATCTTCTTTCATACCGTTAACTACTGTTAAAGTTTAATTGTAATGTGATTGTTTAATATTCTCTTTCATTTATTTAAATATATTTGTCACTCTATGAACAAATACAATAAATATATAGCGTGGTTACTATGTTTAGTCTTCGCACTTTTTGGTGCTGAAAAGATAAACTTTGCTGTAGAAAATAGTTGTAGTAAAAAACTCACCTATTGTCCTACTGCCAGCCTCTATGTTTATAATATTAGTAGTAGTAAAGTAAACTCAGACAATGAGCCTACTTCAGAAAAATTAACTAACATTATTTGTGAAACTTTTTTTATTAATAATATAGTTATTCCAGAAATTAAGGGATCAACCATACATTACTTATTTGCCCCTTTCTTTTTCAAACATCGCATCCATTCGACACCATATATAACAGCAATCGATCCTCCTCCAATTGCATAGAGTTCTTTATTCTTTTTTCTAATAGCTTTTTATAGCTATTTTTTTTTACCTATTCAAGACTTATTCTTACAACTCATAGCTGACAATTCTTGCTGTCGAACCTCAATATATTAAACGATACATTAAAAACAAAAGTATATTGAAGTACAATAAAATAAGATGGGACATTACCATCCAATTCTCACCAAAACAATATACCTCCCTCATCCAAATACAATTAATCAAATCAAAGTTACGCCAATATAAGTAGTTTAAGTTATAAAACTTAAGGCATAAACATCACTTTTTCATTCAATTTCTATTCTATTAGTAAAAATGAAAAATCTAATTATTTTCCTACATTTGAGAAAACAATCAATTAAACTATGGAAAAATCAAATAAGCCCTTTATTACCTCAGAAATACAAGACAAAATAGCAACCCTAACTTTCTATAATCCTGCCAGCAATTCTTTTCCAAGTTATCAGCTAAGAGAACTTACAGACAAGATAGAAGAGCTAAGCAAAAACAAAGCAATTACAGTAGTTATCCTAAAAAGTGCAGGCACAGGTGCTTTCTGTGCAGGAGCATCATTTGATGAATTATTATCCATCAAAGACCAAGTGACTGGGAAGAAATTCTTTTCAGGGTTTGCCTCAGTAATAGATGCTATGCGCCGAAGTCCACAAATATTTATTGGACGTATTCACGGCAAGACTGTAGGCGGTGGTGTAGGATTAGCTGCTGCTTGCGACTATTGTTATGCAACGGATAAAGCGGCTATCAAGTTATCAGAATTAGCCATCGGTATAGGTCCGTTCGTCATCGAACCAGCTGTATCAAGAAAGATTGGAAAGACTGCATTCACAGAAATGTCACTCGCGGCACATGAGTGGAAAACTGCCACATGGGCAAAAACTCATGGGCTATATGCAGAATTATATGAAGATGATACCCGTATGGACTTAGAACTTGGTGATTTTGCTAAGCGTGTTAGTGAGTACAACCCACAGGCTCTCATCGCGATGAAGAAAATATTCTGGGAAGGAACAGAGCATTGGAGTGAACTTCTCCATCAAAGAGCTGAAGTTTCGGGTAGACTGGTTCTATCTGAGTTTACAATCAATGCACTTAATCAATTTAAAAAGAAATAATAATAGTTATTGAATATAGCATAAGCGAAAAAGCATATAAGTTATCTTATATGCTTTTTCGCTTTTTATTATATACCAATTATCCTATTATTCCTTTTCAAGTTCTTCCTATTTAATCTAAGCTAAAGAAACTTTGTCTTACAATTCCAAATTGTGAGCCATTCATAAAATACTCGTAATCAAAACCTTGCTGTAAAAAAAACACTATAAAAAAACATTACAAACCAATCCAAGGTATTTAAAGGAGAATGATCGGCTATAAAGTACCATTCTAAGTCTATCACTTCACCATCAAACGACAAGCACCAAACGAACAGCTCAAATCAAATACTATCAATAGTCACACATACATGTAAGAGTTCTACGTCATTAACACTACTACATACAGAAACTAATTACACTGAAAGCCCCTTTGTACAACACAGTGTTTTATGTAAAACAATTAAAAATCCAAAAAAATATAATAGCCTACCTCCTATTTTTTATATAATTTTAACAATCTAAAAATAAAGGTACTATAATTGCTATGAAAAGATTACTTACTTTAATCTTGTTAAGTTTCGTTTTGGGGTCTTACAATCTCAAAGCATCTACTGATAACAACACCATCCCTCCACAAGATTTGGTTGGACACCTAGTGGATAAATCTGGTGATGCCCACTTAGCCACGAGATTCTTAGACCACTTAAATATTTCTGCTGGTATCTCGACTTTAGGATTAACTATAGAAGCTGCTACACCATTAGCACCACATTTGAAGATACGCGCAGGGCTCAACTATCTAAATTACAACTCAAGCGCACAGAAACTAAACATAGAAGATCCCCAAGGATATTTTCTCAATTCCTTTGGATACTCGCCAAGATTGGAAGTCGAAGGCCGAATCAAGCTATTTCACGCCCACGCATTAGTAGACTTCTATCCCAATAAAGAAGGAGTGTTTTTCATCTCTGGAGGTTTTTACTTCGGTAGAAATACCGTTTCCGTCAAAGGTGGCTTCATCGATGACAAAGGAAATCCAGCAGATATACTCGTAGGGCACGAATGGCCCACTTTAGAATATGATGGAAATATCTTAGACTTAAATAAAGGGCGATTAGATGCAGAAATGCGTTTAGGAAATGTCGTAAAACCATACTTAGGTATAGGAGTAGGAAGATCTGTCAGTATGCGAAGAATAGGCATCAAGCTCGAAGTCGGTATGCTATATCAAGGCGACTATACTTTAAAACAAAATGGACAAAAAGTAACTACAGGTAAGGAGGCTGACGCAAGAGTAGAGGATACACAAAAATATAACGAATGGCTCAGGTGGTGGCCAAAAGCTGAACTGAAAATCAATTATCGTATTTTTTAATAATCATTTAATTTATGAAAACTAATGCACTATACCTATTGGTTTGTATTCTCCTAAGTATACTTTCTGTTAATGCTCAATCTGCTGATGGTTTTACTTTCCAACCAGAACCAGTTGCAAAACACTACTCAGACATTGCTTTTAGTGAATTATCAGTTGGTATTGGAATAACAAGTATGGGGATTACAGCAGAAGCGAGTTCACCCTTAACACCTAATCTTCAATTAAGAGCTGGTATCAATTTTTTCAAGTATAACTCTAAATACTATGATGGTACTCCCGATGACCCACGAAATGAATTAAGCAAAACTTTTGGCTACAGACCTGATCTGACAATGAAAGGAAAACTAAATATGTTTCATGGACATGCTTTAGTTGACTTTTACCCAGTAAAAGGAGGGTTGTTTTTTGTATCAGGCGGCTTATACATGGGAAATAACAAAGTGGACTTACACGGTTACTTGATTGATAAAGATGGTGAAAGAGCTAATCCACTAGAAGGTGAAGAATGGCCTACTTTAGATTTTCAAGGGAATGTTATAGACATCAATAATGGGAATATCGATGCACAAGCCACTGTTGGTAATGTAATTAAACCCTATTTAGGATTTGGAATAGGAAGAGCGATATCTAAAAGTAGATTGGGTTTCACTTTTGAACTTGGTATGATGTACCAAGGTGATTATACAATCAAACAAGGAGGGAGCAAAGTAGCGTTTGAACTTGATGAAAATGTCGAATATGATGAAGAAGCTGAAAAGTGGCTTAATCGTATCAAATGGTGGCCTAAAGTTTCCTTTCAATTAAAATACCGCATCTTCTAAGAGTAATAGTCCGTAAAAAGGCAGGGTTATATATGAATGTAAGGGCTTTTTTTTCCTTACCTTTGTCAAAATTTTTAGTTATGCCTAAGATTAGAATTACAAAACAATTTACATTTGAAACTGGACATGCCTTATTTGGATATGATGGCAAGTGTAAAAATGTTCATGGACATAGTTACAAATTAGCAGTAACTGTTATTGGTAGCCCTATTGAGGATACAAATAATGTAAAATATGGAATGGTTATAGATTTTGGAGATCTAAAAAAAATAGTGAAGGAAGAAATAGTTGACAATTTTGACCATGCAACTGTTTTTAATAAAAACACTCCACACATTGAACTTGCTAAGGAATTAGAACAACGTGGACACCATGTTATTCTGGTAGAGTATCAACCTACAAGTGAAAACATGGTCATCGATTTTGCTAATAAAATAAAAGACCGACTTCCTGATGGAATTGAACTATATTCATTAAGACTTCAGGAAACAGAATCTTCTTATGCTGAATGGCACCAATCAGATAATCTTTAGAATTTGGAAATAAATATTCAAACAAATAAGAAAGTATATTTTGCATCCGATCAACACTTTGGAGCACCGACTCGTGAAAAAAGTATTCCTCGTGAACAACTATTTTTGCAGTGGCTTCGCGATAAAGAACACGATATGGGAGCATTAATTATACTCGGTGATCTCTTTGACTTTTGGTTTGAGTATAAGACAGTTGTACCAAAAGGGTTTGTTCGAATTCTCGGAAAACTTGCTGAAATAAAGGATCGTGGTGTACCCGTTTACTTCTTTGTCGGTAATCACGACCTATGGATGGATGATTACTTCCAAAAAGAATTGGGTATTCCTGTATTTCACGAGCCAAAAATATTTAATATCAATGGCAAAAAGTTCTTTATTGGTCATGGAGATGGCTTAGGACCTGGAGATCTTGGTTACAAGAGAATGAAAAAAGTATTTACCAATAAATTCTCAAAATGGCTATTTAGATGGTTACATCCAGATATTGGCGTGAGATTAGGTTCGTACTTATCAGTAAAGAATAAACTTATCTCAGGAGAGGAAGATATCACCTATTTAGGGGAAGATAAGGAATGGTTAATTCTTTATGCCAAGCGCAAATTAGAAACGCAACACTACGACTACTTCGTATTTGGTCATAGGCATTTACCTATGGTATTGGATTTAAACCCAAATTCTAAATATGTCAATTTAGGAGATTGGATTAATTACTTTACGTATGCCGTTTTTAATAGTAATCTAGAATTAGTAGAATATAAGAAAGAAATAGAAAACAAAAAGCCTTGATTGTAATCAAGGCTTTTTGTTTTATTAAAATGGTTTCTCTAAGATCCAAGGACAGTGTGTGAAATAATTCCATCCTACATTACCTAAATCAACCGTATTATCAACAAATCTACTATAAGGACGTCCATTTATAGAGACAAAACTATCTGCGTATACAGCTACATCTTCTCCCTTAGCAGCATATTCTTTTTTGATTACCTGAGCCATTTGCCATATCATATCAGGTGAAGTTAAACGCGCCGCTTGCTTAGTAGATAAAACTTCTGCTAATGGATAATAACTTCTTGTTTTCGTATCTTTATTCTCTACAATAAAATCAGTATAACCTACACGAGAACGCAACATCATTCGCCAACTTAGACGATGACCTTCATCTGTCCAAAGTGTATCTCCCTTTATAAAGTGTATTCTCAAAGGCAATAAAACTTGCACAACCATAAACGCACTTAAAACATACAATTGCCCTTTGCTTAAAAAGTTCTGTGTACCGTAACTAGTCAAATCATCAGTCACTTCAAAAACAGGTTTCTTCTTGAAAAACAAACGACGTACTTGTTCTGGTTCATAAAAAAACACCGAAAAACTCAAAGCAAAATATGGAAAAATTCCAATATGTAAAGTTGCAGAGTTAAAAAGGTGAAAAGTCAAAGCTGCTATAACTCCTAATGTACGTGTCTTCTTCCACAACAACATCGGAACAATTAATCCATCGAAAATAATACCCAAATAAGCAATCGTAATGTAAAACCACTTCTGAGTAAACACTTCCTTAAATACTTCCGGAATATTAGCACTTTGGTACATTAAACGAGTAAAAGTTCCATCAAGCCAATCGGGATAAAACTTTGCAACTGTACCAAAAACATATAAAATAGTTACCTGAAAGATAAAAAACCACGAAAAGTAACGCGGCATATATAACTTTTTATCAACCCGACCTGCTTTTACATCCATAGAGGCATATTGATGTGCTGGTAAAAAGCACATATAAAAACAAATCAGCAACAACATATAATAGTGATTGTTATACGAAGTCTTCTGAATAAAATAAGCACCAGCCCATAAAATTGTCAATAGTACAATATTCAAGCGGTAGCGCCACCCTAACATAACAGCAATAGATACAAATCCCATCAATGCAAAATAAACATACATTTGAGGACCAACTAAGACCTGTAAAAAATCCATATAAATATGGGAGAAAGTCATCTGGACATCAACTAAATTTGTACGCACCCATCCAGTAGCTATAGCACCAAAAGACTCACATGCAAATAAAAATCCAAAGAAAATTCTAAATATAACTAGTGGGGAGTTATCAATTGGTTGAAGTGCTTTTTTCCACATACTTCTCAAAAAATTCACGAGTTACCTGTTCATCGTTGTGTAACTTAGCAATTAACTCGTCTAGATTGTTAAACTTTAATTCATCTCTTATTCTGTCTAAGATACGAACTTTTAAAATTTTATCATATAAATCTCCATCCCAATCTAGGTAATTTACTTCTATCGTATAAGGGTGTCCTTCAAAGGTTGGGTTCACACCTACACTCATCATCCCCTTTACGCGTTCACCATTTATTTCAGATTCCACTACATAAACTCCATTCTGAGGTATCAGTTTATAATCCTCGTCAATCTCAATATTAGCCGTCGGAAAACCTAATTTTCTCCCTAACTTCTTACCGTGAACAACGACTCCAGAAAAGAAATACTCGTAATCTAAGAACTCGTTAGCCATTGCCATATCACCAATCTCTAATGCATGGCGAATCTTAGTAGAACTAACAGAAACGTGATCTATTTCTTCTGCTGATATTTCTTCGACCTCGAAACCATATTTCTCACCGAATAGCTTTAAATCGTTAATATCTGCAGTTCTATTCTTGCCAAAACGATGGTCGTATCCAATAATTATCTTAGAAATATTAAACTTATTTACCAATACTTGCTCTACGAACTCCTCTGCAGTTAATTGTGAAAATTCGTAATCAAACTTCTGAACTACTAAATTGTCTAAACCTAAACCTTCTAATAATAGCTTTTTCTCCTCTAACGTATTCAACAACCTAATGCTATTGTCTTGTTTCAAAACCATACGAGGATGTGGAAAGAATGTTAGAACTAAACTTTCTCCATTATCCTTCTTCGCCGCTTCAACTAATCGGTGAATAATCTTCTGATGACCTTTGTGTACACCGTCAAATGTTCCCAATGTTGCTACAACTTTCTTTTCTGCATGAAACTCGTTTATCGAAGAAAATGTTCTCACTTTAATTTAAAATTTTAGATTAGATGTTTACTTTTGAGCGCGCCTAATAGCTCGTAAAGAAATGTAAAAATACGGCATTTTTACAAATTGTATTTACAAAATTTCTTTAATCTACCTATCTACAATTAGGTTTAACATATTAAATATCATATATGCCTCAAAAATCTTTTAAAACAACTGTTACACTATTTTTTTTATTATTCCTTTTACCATTATATGCACAAGTAACAATCATGACATGGAATTTAAATAACTTCGGTTCAAGTAAAACTACTGATGAAATTGAATTCATTGCTAAAACAATTAAATCTGCTGATATCGTCGCTATACAAGAAATAGTCACCAATCCCTCAGGGGCAAAAACACTGGCCGCACTACATCTTGAATTAACTAATTCGACAGGTACCAAATGGGATTACGCTATTAGCCCACCGACAGATAGTAGCCCTTATCGCTCAGAACGATATGCTTACCTTTGGAAAACAAGTAAAGTAAAGCTAAAAAACAGACCTACTTTAGAACAGACTTACAAAGATCAAATCGAAAGAGAACCTTACATAGCTACTTTTGAATACAAAAGAAAAGAGTTTATGATATTCAACTTTCATGCCTTACCCAAAAAACATCAACCCGAAAAGGAGATTAAATACTTCAAATTCTTTCCCACACAATATACTGATCAAAGATTGATCTTTTTAGGAGATTTCAATACTCCCCAAAGTCACAGTGTTTTTAATCCCCTAAAGAAAATGACTTACCAACCCGTTTTTACTGACCAAAAAACAAGTCTAAGACAAAAGTGTATTAACAATGACTGCTTAGCTTCTGAATATGATAATATCTTCTTATCTAAAAAAGATTTCACCATTGAGAGTCAAGATACAATTCTATTCTACGAGGACTTCAATGACATAAAAGAAGCAAGAAAAATATCTGATCACATACCGATAGCAGTAAGAGTAACTCCTAACTAAAGACTGTAAAAAAACAAAAAAAGGACACCTTATTAAAGGTGTCCTCCACTTTACTTATATAAAATTTAATAACTAACGTCTGTTCATATAGATCATCACGTAATACAAAAGTGTACCCAATGATGATATTGCAGCGACCACATACGTTCTGGCTGCCCAAGACAATGCATCTTTAGCACCTGCATATTCTTGCTGGGTAACGATGTTTTTGGCTTCCAACCACTTCAAGGCTCTTGCGCTTGCGTCGTACTCAACAGGTAAGGTAACAAACGAAAAGATCGTTGTCAAAGCAAAAAGCCCAATACCGAATAATAGCAATTGAGGGAAAGTGTTAATCAATAAGATTCCACCTAACAACACCCAAGTTACAATATTAGAAGAAAAGCTTACTACAGGAACCATCTTTGAGCGCATAGTCAACCAATGATAAGCAGTTGCATGCTGAACAGCGTGACCAACCTCATGTGCAGCTACAGCAGCTGCAGCAGCATTGCGTTCATTATAGACAGCTTCACTAAGGTTCACAGTCTTATCACTTGGATTATAGTGATCAGTCAATCTACCTGGAGTAGATATCACGCGCACATCCCTAATACCGTGATCCAACAGCATCTTTTGTGCAACTTCTGCACCACTCATTCCATTCTGCAATTGTACTTTAGAATACTTTTCAAACTTTGATTTCAACTTGTATTGAATGTAATAGCTTGCAATCATTACAGCTATCAAAAGAATCCACATCATATCATTAATATTTACTACTATAAATATAGCAAATCACAAGCCAAAAATAAAATATGTCATTTCGTCAGATTGTCATGATGTAAAACAAAAAAGGGAGTTGCTTTCGCAACTCCCTTTCCTATGTATAATTGATTATTTCAATTTCTTTTTAACTTCAACTTCTTGGAACGCCTCTATAGTGTCATATTCCTTAATATCGTTGTAGTTTTTAATCTGAATACCACAGTCATATCCTTTCGCCACTTCTTTAACATCGTCTTTGAAACGCTTTAAAGCAGTCAACTCACCAGTGTAGATAACCACACCCTCGCGGATAAGGCGGATTCTTGAACTACGGAAAATCTTACCGTCAGTAACCATACATCCAGCAATCGTACCAACTTTAGAAATTTTGAATAACTCACGAATCTCAGCAGTACCAGTAACTTCCTCTTTCAATTCTGGAGATAACATACCTTCCATCGCATCTTTCAAGTCATCAATAGCGTCATAGATAATTGAGTAGTTACGGATATCGATTTCCTCTTTATCAGCTAATTGTTTAGCAGAAGCCATTGGACGAACGTTAAATCCGATAATAATAGCATCCGAAGCAGAAGCTAACAATACGTCAGATTCTGTAATAGCTCCAACTCCTTTATGAATAATATTGATTTGAATTTCCTCAGTAGATAATTTAGAGAATGAATCAGATAATGCTTCCACAGAACCATCCACGTCCCCTTTAAGAATAATATTTAACTCTTTGAAATCACCTAATGCAATACGACGACCAATCTCTGCTAAAGTAATATGACGTTGTGCACGTACAGATTGCTCGCGAATCAATTGAGTACGTTTAGCAGCAATTTGTTTTGCTTCTTTCTCTTCCTCAAATACATTAAACTTATCACCAGCAGTTGGTGCTCCATCTAATCCCAGTACAGAAATTGGACGAGAAGGACCTGCTTCTTTTACAGAGTTTCCACGTTCATCGTGCATTGCACGAACTTTTCCGTGGCTACGTCCTGCCAACAAGTAGTCTCCCACTCTTAATGTACCAGCTTGTACTAATACAGTAGATACATATCCACGTCCTTTATCTAAGTACGCTTCTACTACTGTACCAACTGCAAGCTTAGAAGGGTTTGCTTTTAAATCAAGCATTTCTGCCTCAAGCAATACTTTTTCAAGTAATTCCTTCATATTAAGACCTTGCTTAGCAGAGATATCTTGAGATTGGTAAGTACCACCCCATTCCTCAACTAACAAGTTCATTGAAGCAAGTTTTTCTTTAATTTTATCTGGATTAGCCGTAGGCTTATCTATCTTATTAATAGCAAAGATAATCGGTACACCAGCAGCTTGTGCGTGACTTATAGCCTCTTTTGTTTGTGGCATAATATCATCATCCGCAGCAATCACAATAATTACGATATCGGTAACTTGAGCACCACGCGCACGCATAGCGGTAAACGCCTCGTGACCAGGAGTATCTAAAAATGTAATTTTTTGTCCTCCTTCAAGTGTTACTCCGTAAGCACCAATATGCTGTGTAATACCTCCTGATTCTCCTGCAATAACGTTTGCTTTACGAATATAGTCTAACAAAGATGTTTTACCATGGTCAACGTGACCCATCACTGTCACAATTGGCGCTCTTGGTTGTAAATCTTCTGGTCTATCTGGAGTTTCCTCAATAGACTCATCTAAATCTGCAGTAGTAAAATCAACTTCGAATCCAAACTCATCAGCAACAATAGTTAATGTTTCAGCATCCAAACGCTGATTCATGGTAACCATGATACCAAGAGACATACAAGTACCAATAACTTTAGTAATAGGCACATCCATCATAGTAGCAATTTCACCAACAGTAACGAACTCGGTTACTTTTAATGTTTTGCTTCCAGCCTCTAATGCTTTTTGCTCTTCATCAGATTTTTTTCTATGAACATCTCGTTTATCACGACGATATTTAGCAGCTTTAGATTTGTTACCCTTACCTTGAAGACGCTCAAGTGTCTCCTTAATTTGGTTTTTAACTTCTTCCTCAGTAGGTTCAGCTTTTACAACAGGTGGAGTATTTCTTCTGTTATTTTGGTTTTTGTTACCAAATTTTCCTCCTCCACGGTTGTTGTTGTTACCTCCGCGATTGTTGTTATTACCACTATTATTGTTACCGCCCTTATTATTATTGTTGTTATTGTTTGGTCGGTTATTGTTATTATTCTCGTTGTTATTTGCTCCTTCAGCATTTCCATTAGCTGGCTTAGCAATGCGTTTTCTCTTATTCTTTCCGCTTCCAGGGTTGTTACCATCTTTTGAATTTCCTTTTTTAGGATCTTCTTTTTTCTTTTTAGGTTTATCAAATTGAGATAAATCAATTGTTTTACCTGTAAAAGTAGTACCTGAAAGTTTCTGATAATTTGTTTTGATTACTTCATCCCCTGCCGTAGGCTCAGCTTGCGCATCATTTGCCTCTTTCTTGAAATTCTGCTTTTGGTTTGAAGAATCTTTCTCCTCTACAGTATTTTTCTGTTGTGATTTATTTACTTCTTTCTTAGCTTCCACTTGCTTTTCCGTATTCGTTATTTTAGTTGCTTCGTTTGCATCAACTTTTGGAGCTACCTGTTTTTCTTCAGCTTTAACTGTTTTCTTCTTAGTATCAGCATTAGTAGCTTTTTCTACTTTTTTGTCTACTTTTTCAGCCACTGTTGCATCTTTCACAACATTTTCCACCTTTTTAGACTCGCCTGAAGCAACTTTAGTTTTCTTAGGTTCAAGATCAATTTTACCAACAGTCTTTACAGCAGTAATTTCCTCTGCTTTAGCTCTGATAATTTCTTGCTCGCGTTTAATACGTGCTTCCTCTTGTTTTCTTTTCTCTTCAAGCTCTTTATCGCGCTCCAATTTTAATGCTTCTTTTTCTTTCTTTTTCTCTTCACTTACCTCAATAGAAGCTTCTTTCTTGCCTTTATCAGCAGAAAATTGTTTACACAAAACACTGTATTCTTCTTTAGAAATTTTAGCATTTGGTGTTGCATCGATTTCATATCCTTTGCCTTTCAAAAAGTCTACGGCTCTATCGAGAGAAATATTTAATTCCCTTAAAACTTTATTAATTCTTATTGCTCTTTCTTCAGACATATTATCTTTTTAGTGTATTAATGTGTTGTGTTGTTTTGGTGCTTCAATTAGTCTTCAAACTCTTCTTTTAGGATACGGATTACATCTAATACCGTTTCTTCCTCAAGGTCAGTTCTCTTTACTAATTCCTCAACACCTAGGTTCAACACGCTTTTCGCAGTATCTAAACCTATTTTACTAAATTCTTCAATCACCCACGCTTCGATTTCGTCTTTGAATTCTCTTAATTCAACGTCATCGTCTTCTGGGTCTAATTCACGCATCACATCGATATCGTACCCTGTCAACATTCCAGCCAATTTAATGTTTTGACCTCCTCTACCGATTGCTCGTGATACTTCTTCTAAATCAAGATAAACGTTTGCTTTTTTAGCATTTTCATCTATCACTACTTTATTGATACGCGCTGGTGCTAATGCACGCTTAATAAACAATTCTGTATTCTCTGTATAATTGATTACATCAATGTTCTCATTTCCTAATTCGCGAACGATTCCGTGAATTCTAGATCCTTTTACTCCGACACATGCTCCAACTGGGTCAATTCTATCATCATAAGTATCTACTGCCACTTTTGCTTTCTCACCTGGGATACGAACTACTCTCTTAATTGTAATTTCCCCTGATTCGATTTCTGGAATCTCTTGTTCAAATAATTTCTCTAAAAACTTAGATGAAGTTCTTGACATAACAATTTGAGGTTTTGAACCTTTTAGTTCAACCGCCTCAATAATACCGCGTACTGTATCTCCTTTTCTAAAGAAATCAGATGGAATTTGTTTCTCTTTTGGCAAAACAATTTCATTCTTTCCTTCGTCCATCAAAATTATGATTTTTGGACGAGCATGATGCACTTCAGCTGAATAAATTTCTCCAACTAAATCTTTAAATTGTTTGTATAAAGAAGTATTGTCATGTTCAGTTACCTTAGAATACAAGTTTTGACGTAACGCCAAGATAGCTCTTCGATCAAGTCCTTCCAACTTCACTTCCTCTGACACCTCTTCTCCTACTTCAAAATCTGCTTCAATTTTTCTTGCTTCTGACAAAGAAATTTCTGCATTATCATCTTCTACCTCTCCATCTGCTACAACAATTCTGTTTCTAAACACCTGACAATCTCCTTTGTCTGGGTTAACGATAATATCAAAATTATCGTCTGATCCATACTTCTTCTTCAAGGCATTTTTCAATACATCTTCAAGAATTGCCATAAGCGCTACACGCTCAATATCTTTTTCGTCTTTAAATTCTGAGAATGAATCTACTAAATCTCTATTCTCCATCGGATATTCTATTTTTTTAAAATGAAATTATAACACTCGCTTCTTTAATCTTATCAAAAGGAATTATAGCTTCCTTTTCAACAGTAACCTTTCCCTTTCCTATCGGTTTAGGCTCTCTTGCTTTCCATTTCAGAACAATACTATCATCACCTACACTTTCAAGTGTAGCTTCTATTTTTTCTTGTTCTGTAGTTATTACCTTTAATTTACGTCCAATATTTTTAGGATATTGTCTCAATAATTTTAAAGGTGCTGCTGCTCCTGCAGATGCAACTTCAAGAGCGAAGTCCTCCTCCTCTCTATCTAAGTTATGTTCAATAGCACGACTCACATCAATACAATTCTGCAACGTCACACCTTGATCTCCATCTATAATTACAACAATCTTATTATCAGCCGATATTGTAAAGTCTATCAAAAACAAGTCTGTGTACTCTTCAAATGCCTGATCAATTAATCCTTGTACTTTTACTTTTAACGTCATATGCTATAAAAAGAGGGGACTACTATGTCCCCTCATTATTTAACTTTTTTAATAAATAACGACACAAATGTACAATTTTTTTATTACAAATAAAACTTTTGTCTATTGATAATTATATTCTTAACTTTATTTAATCAATAAAACAACATAATTCATATTCAAATTAATTACATCATGAAAAAGATTCTAGTTCCAACAGATTTCTCTAATCAAGCCTATAATGCAACTAAAGCCGCTGCTATTATTGCCAGAAAAATGAACGCAGAAATCATTTTACTACACATTCTTGATTTGCCACAACAAGGTAGTGACAGTATCAACAAAGGAACTCCTGCTACTGAAGTTATGTTCTTTAAAAAAGCTGCTGATGCAAAGCTTGAAGAATTAGCGCACGACCCTATATTTAACGGAATTACAATATCATCAAGCCTTATCTTAGATCGCACTTCTTTAGGTGTGACTAAATCTGCAGAGAACAACAAAGTGAACCTTATCGTCATGGGATCTCATGGGGTAAGTGGAGTAAAAGAGTATTTCGTAGGATCTAATACCGAAAAAGTTGTCAGAACATCAAATATTCCTGTTTTGGTAATTAAAGGTGAGGTAGAAGATTTTGAGATTAAAGATTTTGTTTTTGCATCTGATTTCTCAGAAGGGATGACTGAGCCTTTTAAAAAAGCACTAAATTTCAATAAAATATTAGGAAGTAAATTCCACCTGTTAATGGTAAACACACCTAACAATTTTAAACCTACTCACGTAGCAGAAGAAATTGTAGAAAAGTTCTTAGATACTTTAACAGACAAAGAGTTCGACCTATGTACTTATAACGATATGAATATCGAAAAAGGAATAATCAACTTTTCTAAGAAAATAGATGCTGATCTAATCGGTATAGCAACACATGGTCGTACAGGTTTAGCTCACTTCTTCAATGGCAGTATAAGTGAAGATTTAGTAAATCACTCAAGTAAATCTGTTATTACTTTCAAAATAGATTAATACTACCTATAGTATATTGTCTACTTACTAAACAAGTTGACAAGTCAACACATATCAGATCCAGAGGGGTAATCTCTCTGGATTTTTTTTATACATTATATTTAAGTGCAATGACAACATCCCTTTCAAAAGACCCAACAACAACCCAACAACAACCCAACCAATACCGCTCATAGCGTAACAAATACCTCCCTCATGTATTTGAATTAACAGTCTATAAAGCAATACTAAAACATCTTTTCGAAAATAAATACAGAGAAAATCTACTGTTTTACTGTATTCACACACCAATCACCAAACATTTTGCACTAATCTACCAGAAGGTCGCCTGCGACTATCTTGTACTTTTCTTGCACCTTTCTTGCACCTTTCTTCGACAAAACCACCCTTTAGGCTAGGAAACTCCAAGAAAACCCCAAGCAATCCCCAAGAAAGTGCAAGCCAACCCCTTTTATAAGATAACCGGATTGACTTCTAAAAACTTCTCGACATTAGTATCAACCTCCGTGATTACACCAATAACAAACATTGGTGTATCTGGAATTAAATAGAAATGCGTCAACATCTCTAAAGTACAGCCCTCACATCACGTTTCTACCTCTTGAACCAACCCTACCCAAACTACAGTACTCAGACACTACCATGTCTATCACAGTGATTACACCCTATACTTTTCTGACCAAACCTTACACACTACACCACTTGATAAACAAAAAAATATCCAGAGAGAAAAAACCTCTGGATACAATATTTATACACTTGTCAACTTTTTCTCAACAGACATAATTCTCCATAAAAAAACGACTTCCTATAATGCTATCTATTTACCTTTATTGCCAAGTAATCTACTATTTACCTTTTTTATTTCATCACTCTCATTCCTATAATACCCGCTGCATGATTTAAAACTTCATTGCGAACCTTAGTTCGCGATGACAGATCATATTGAACAAACCTTACATCTCCACTATCTTCATCATAGACTACACAGAAAAGAGAATTTGACTTATCATCATATTCTAAAGAATAGATTTCACCCGTAGTAAATTCTTCTTTTAAAGTTCCATTGCTTTTATCAATTAAAAAAACTTTACTACCATATTCTCCATTCTCACTATGATTGAATGCACAGTAGTAATTGCCTAACTTATCCATACCAAAACCAACTGCATCGTGCAATGAAAGACCATCTGTCAGTAATGGTACCACTTTGCTTTCCGCCTCAACATCAAAACCACTAAAATCATTGACATTTACCTTTATGACATTATATTCATTCGTATTGACACCATCTGCATCATACATATAACTAAGCCCAACTAACTCAAACTTATTCACATAACATAACGCAAAAGGCAGTCTTTCGACTGCCTTTCTGCATATTATTATTCATTTCTAAAACAGGACAAATACCCTTCAACCAAATCATCAACATACAAATATTCGGGTATTTGCAAGAGAAAATCGATACAAACCATAAATTATAAAAAGAGTAGCGGCAGTCATTTTAATCAAATACCAACTATTCGTCATCATAACCTACCTATTACTAAAAATTGCTTATTTTACAATTTCAATATGACTTTCAGACACCTTTGCAATTGGCAAGAAATGCTTTTTCCCTTCTACCAAAAGACACAAATAAATATTGTCAATAGAAATCACATACCCTTCTAAACCATCAATTCGAACTAACTGACCTAATTCCAAATTCTTTCTTGTATAAAAAGAAAACAGCAGCCTTGTCACCACATCCTTTGCACCTAACCCTAAAGACAGAGCTACAGTCAACAGAATAGCACCGACGATGATCGAAATATTATTCGTAATAATAGAAGTATTAATTCCCATTTGATTCAAAGTCGTAATGACAACAAATACAAGAATAAAGTAAAACAATATATTCCCTATCATTCTCGCACCACTGAAGTCAACAGCCTTGAGCACACCTACCACAGTTTTCTTAATCCAAGTTGCCAAATATAGTCCTCCTACAAAAATCAACAAAGCAACAAATACCTGTGGAATATACAACATTAGATTTCCTATCTCCTTAGACACTATACTTAGACCAAACATTTCGGCTCCAATAACAATCATCAAGAAGATAATGAAGATTTTCATAAAGAAAATAACGATTGCATCAACTTTGATTGCAATATTTGTTTTAGCAAGAAAGTCATTCTCATCAATCAGTTTTTGAACACTATCCAAGCGGATAAATTGAAATATTTTTTTCAATAAGTAAGCAAAAAACTTAACTAACAACCAACACAGCAACACATAACCTAAAATTAATGCAAAGCCTATCACACCACGTATTAACGAATCAAATACTGAGTTCAACATTTCTGTTGGATACTCAAAATTAAACAGTCTATTCATCATTATTTTCGTTCTTTTTTGCGTTTATAATTTTTTCAATCAATTCTTGTTCTTTCTTTTTGTCACTTTCACCTATGACACTACCCAGTGCCTGAGGTACTTTGACAGTATATAACTCAGACACATCTAAGGACAGCTTGATAAAGTTTAGATTATCAATTACTCTATCCTTTATATAGACAGGCAACTTTTCGTCCTGCAGTATTTTTTTAAAAGGATTATCCATAATTATAATGAGTTATAAATTTCAACAATTTTTTTCTTTGCTCTATGCAATCGCATTTTAATAGCACTCTCCCCCATTTCAAGCATTTGAGCAATTTCCTTAATAGATTTATCATCTTGATATTTCATCAATAAGATAATCTTATCTTCTGCATCAATTTGCCCTAAGGCCTCTTGTAACTTACCAACACTTAAAGCAAAGATTTCTTCGTCTGTTATTTCTTCATCAGCCATCAAGTCCTGATATTCCTCATTCAAATCCTCTTCTCGTCTTCTTTTTTTCAAAACCAATTTGGAATAATTCACACAATGATTATAAGTAAAAGAATACAGCCAAGTAGAAAACTTTGATTCCCCCCTAAACTTTTTAAGATTCAGATATAGCTTTACAAAAACATCTTGTGTCAAATCTTCTGCGACATCTCTCGACTCCGCAAAACCTAAACACTTTGAATACACTTTCTGAGCATACCGATCATAGAGAATCCCAAACAAACTTGTATTACCACTATGCACAATCATCTGGACTAAGTCCTCATCTGTCATAGTAGTAAAGTTATTATTCTGTAGATTAACCTTCATACCACTTTATTAGACTTTATCAAAAAAGCCTTTTATATTTTATAATCGAAAGGTTATTACAACCTACCTATTTGCATTAATTTAGAAACATACTTACCTATTACATCAAATTCGAGATTGACGGTTGTTCCCAATTTATAGTACTGAAAAATAGTGTGCTCCTTCGTATAAGGTATAATAGCCACCTTAAACGTATTTACCCCCGAATCCACAACAGTCAAACTAGTACCATCTACCGTAATGGACCCCTTTTCAATTGTAGTATGAATAGAATTCTCACTAAATTTAAAGCCATAGTATGTACTACCAGACACATCTTCAATAGAAACACATTCCCCTATGTGATCTACGTGCCCTTGTACTATATGTCCATCCAATCGACCGTTAAACAGCATTGCTCTCTCAAGGTTCAGTTTCATTCCCTCTGTCCAACTTCCAACAGTAGTTACATCTATTGTTTCTTTTATTGCTGTCACAGTATAGGCATTTCCTTCAATTGACACTACAGTCAAGCAAATACCATTGTGCAAAACACTTTGATCAACTTTCAGTTCACTTGTAAAATCACAACTAACTGTTATGTGAAGATTTGAGCGATCACCTTTAATTTTTTCTATCTTTCCAATGCTTTCAACAATACCTGTAAACATAACTCAATTTATTTTTATTAAATTTGCTTCAAAAGTAGCAATAATTACGCGATACTATGACCCAAAAAAAAGAAAATATAAAAGTAGGGATTTCGATAGGTGATTTAAATGGAATTGGATGTGAAGTAATACTTAAGTCTTTTGAAGACAATAGAATGCTTGAAATCTGTACACCAATTATTTTTGCAAATTCAAAACCTTTATCATACGTAAAAAAGACGATAAACAACAATACAGCCATACAGGGAATTGACGACTTAACACAGGTTATTCCCCACAAGCTAAACGTTTATAACCTATGGAAAGAAAATGTAAATATTTCTTTCGGACAAAATGATCCAGTAGTAGGTAAATACGCTATAAAGTCATTCACAGAAGCTACAAAAGCGCTAAAAGAAGGTGAAATTGACATATTAGTCACAGCTCCAATCAACAAATACAATAGCAACGATGAGGAATTTTCATACCCTGGTCACACAGACTATTTAAACAGTGAATTAGAAGGAGATGCATTAATGCTTTTGGTAGCTGAAGATTTAAGGGTAGGTTTATTAACAGACCATATCCCTTTAAAAGATGTTTCGGCAGCTATAACACCAGAACTCATAGAGAAAAAAGTGAAAACTATCAATCACTCTTTGATCAATGACTTCAATATCTTTAAGCCACGTATCGCAGTATTAGGATTAAACCCACATGCAAGCGACAATGGCATTATAGGTACGGAAGAACAAGAAACCATAATTCCAACTATTAAAAAACTAAGTGATGAAGGTATTTTAGTTTCAGGACCATTCCCGGCTGATGGATTCTTCGGCTCAGAAACACACAAAAAGTTTGATGCTGTACTTGCTTGTTACCACGACCAAGGTTTAGCAGCATTTAAAGCGCTTTCATTTGGAAAGGGAGTCAACTATACTGCTGGTTTGAACAAAATCAGAACTTCCCCTGACCATGGAACAGCATACGAGATAGCAGGGAAAGGGCTCGCTGATGCTACTTCTTTTAGAGAAGCAATCTATTTGGCTATTGACATCTATAACAATAGAGCCTATAATGCGGAGGCTTCAGCAAATCCCTTAGAACCACAAGAAAAAGATTTTGGTACAAAAAAAAATTGATAACTAGCTTGTAATAATAATATTTTTTTATCTTTGCACGCTCAAATCATGTATTTCATGAAAGTTGAAAATAAATTTTTAATTCCTTTTACAGGATTAAAAAATGGAGAGCACAAATTTGAAATTCAAGTAGATAATAGTTTTTTTGACAACTATGATTACAATGACTTCAATACAATTGACGCTCAAATAACCGTTCTTTTAAACAAGAAAACCACGCTTTTAGAATTACATTTTGAAAGCAACGGAATAGCAAATGTACCTTGTGACGTTACAAATCAAGACTTTGATTTACCAATAAACAACGAGTTAAACCTTGTCGTTAAATTTGGAGACGAGTTCAACAACGATCACGATGAGTTACTTATAGTACCATTTACAGAACATCAAATCGACATAGCTCAATATGTTTATGAGATGATAGTACTATCTATTCCGCAAAAGCGAGTACACCCAGGTGTATTAGATGGAACATTAGAATCTGAAGCTTTAGATATCTTAGGATACTATAACGAAGATGATTTGGATTTAGATTTTGATGACGAACTAGACTTTTTAGAACTAGAAGATGATTTCGACGATCAAGAAGATGAAGACATCGATGATCAAGAAAATAACAATGAAGAAATAGACCCTAGATGGGCAGAATTAAAGAAACTATTAACGGATAAATAATATAGTAAAATGGCACATCCTAAGAGAAAAACCTCGAAAACAAGAAGAGATAAAAGAAGAACTCACTACAAAGCAGTAGCTCCAACTATCGCTACTTGCCCAGTAACAGGAGAAGCTCACTTATTCCACAGAGCTTACTGGCACGAAGGAAAAATGTACTACAGAGGACAAGTTGTTATCGACAAAACTACTGAAGTAGAAGCGTAACCTTGAGAAAAGTATTTTAAGAACTCTCACAATGTGTGAGAGTTTTTTTTTGTTTGAAACAGACCAAAAAAATCACTTTATAGCTCCGAAAGAGCTTAGATTCGTTTTTTTTTTGTAATTTTCGCTTCTTTTTGGAATGTTTTTATAAAGTAAAGCAACACCATATGACAAAAATACACGCAGCCATTACTGCAGTTGGATGCTTCTTACCAGAAGATAAACTGACGAATGCAGATTTAGAAAAAATGGTTGACACTAACGATGAGTGGATAACTACACGAACAGGTATAAAAGAACGTAGAATTCTTAAGAAACCAGGAGAAGGTGCTTCTTATATGGCTATTAAAGCCGCTGAGAACCTAATGCAAAAAGCTAATCTAGATCCAAAAGATATTGATTTAGTCATTCTTGCATCTGCTACCCCTGATATGCCAGTAGCAACCACAGGAGTTTATGTAGCAACACAGATTGGAGCTACAAACGCCTTTGCATTTGATTTACAAGCCGCATGTTCAAGCTTCCTTTATGGAATGTCAGTAGCATCAGCTTACATAGAATCTGGTAGATACAAAAAAGTACTACTTATAGGATCAGATAAAATGTCATCTATCATTGACTATACTGATCGCGCTACATGTATCATCTTTGGAGATGCTGCAGGAGCTGTACTTTTTGAACCTAATACAGAAGGCTATGGATTCCAAGACGAATACTTAAGAAGTGATGGAATTGGAAGACAATATCTAAAAATTGACGCAGGAGGTTCTATCTTACCTGCAAGCGCTGAAACAGTTGCCAACAAACAACACTATGTGTTCCAAGATGGTAAATCTGTATTCAAATACGCTGTATCTAACATGGCTGACGTAAGTGAAAAAATCATGAAACGCAACAATCTTAGCCATGAAGACGTAACTTGGTTAGCAGCTCATCAAGCTAACAAACGCATCATTGACGCCACTGCGCACCGCATGGGCTTAGACGAGGCTAAAGTTCTTATGAACATCGAAAAATACGGAAATACAACATCTGCCACTTTACCGTTATTACTTTGCGACTACGAGGATAAACTAAAAAAAGGAGACAATATTATTTTTGCTACTTTTGGAGGTGGTTTCACTTGGGGTTCAATTTATCTAAAGTGGGCTTATACAAAACAATAAAAAACAACTAACCAATTCATTGGGTATGGACATTAAAGAAATTCAAAACTTAATTAAGTTCGTAGCAAAATCAGGTGCTACAGAAGTAAAATTAGAGATGGATGATTTTAAAATCACTATCAAAACGACTGAAACTGGAAACACTGAGACTACTTACATTCAACAAGTACCAGTTGCTTCATCTTTACAACAAACAGCTGTGCCTACGCAAGGAAACGCTCCTGTAGCTGCACCAGCAACAGAAGTAAAAGCTGCTGATGAAGATTCTAAATATATCACTATTAAATCTCCTATCATTGGTACATTTTATAGAAAACCTGCTCCAGACAAAGATCCTTTTGCTGAAGTTGGAAAAACTATTAAATCTGGTGATGTAGTATGTGTTATTGAAGCAATGAAATTATTCAATGAAATTGAATCTGAAATTTCTGGTAAAATTGTAAAAGTACTAGTAGACGACGCTTCTCCAGTAGAGTTTGATCAACCATTATTCTTAGTTGATCCATCTTAAGGAATTTTTATAAATACAATTTCTATTTCACTTTCAAGAAAAGTGAACAACAAAAGTAAAATTAAAATTTCAAGAGATGTTTAAAAAAATATTAATTGCAAACAGAGGTGAGATTGCTTTACGCGTTATTAGAACATGTAAAGAAATGGGGATTAAAACAGTAGCTGTTTATTCAACTGCTGATGCAGATAGCTTACACGTACGCTTTGCTGACGAAGCAGTATGTATAGGACCTGCACCAAGTAGCCAATCTTACTTAAAGATGTCTAACATTATTGCTGCTGCAGAAATCACAAATGCTGACGCTATCCACCCTGGATATGGTTTCTTATCTGAAAATGCTAAGTTCTCAAAAATTTGTCAAGAGCACGGTATCAAATTTATTGGTGCTTCTCCAGAACAAATCGAAAAAATGGGAGACAAAGCTACTGCTAAAGAAACAATGAAAAAAGCAGGAGTACCTACAGTACCAGGCTCTGAAGGATTACTTACTTCATTAGAGCATGCTAAAAAAACAGCTAAAGAAATTGGTTACCCAGTTATGATGAAAGCTACAGCAGGTGGTGGAGGTAAAGGAATGCGTGAACTTTTCAAAGAAGAAGATCTTGGAAAAGCTTGGGAGAGCGCAAGACAAGAAGCTGCTGCTGCATTTGGTAATGATGGAATGTACATGGAGAAATTAATTTTAGACCCACGTCACATCGAAATTCAAATTGTAGGAGATCAATACGGAAAAGCATGTCACTTATCTGAAAGAGATTGTTCTGTACAAAGACGTCACCAAAAATTAACTGAAGAAACACCTTCTCCATTCATGACTGATGAATTAAGAGAAAAAATGGGTGAAGCAGCAGTGCGAGCAGCTGAATATATTAAATATGAAGGTGCTGGTACAATCGAATTTTTAGTAGACAGAGACAGAAACTTCTACTTCATGGAAATGAATACTCGTATCCAGGTAGAACACCCTATCACTGAGCAAGTAATTGATTATGATTTAATCAGAGAGCAAATTTTAGTTGCAGCTGGTACACCTATCTCAGGTAAGAATTATACTCCAAAATTACACTCAATAGAATGTCGTATCAACGCTGAAGATCCATACAATGACTTCAGACCTTCTCCAGGTAGAATTACTACCTTACATGCTCCTGGTGGGCATGGAGTAAGACTTGATACTCACGTGTACTCTGGATATACAATTCCACCAAACTACGATTCAATGATAGCTAAGTTGATTACAACTGCTCAAACAAGAGAAGAAGCAATCAACAAAATGAAAAGAGCTTTAGATGAATTCGTAATTGAAGGAATCAAAACGACAATCCCATTCCACAGACAATTAATGGATGATCCAAATTATGTTGCAGGAAATTACACTACAGCATTTATGGACACATTCAAAATGAAACCTGTAGAAGAAGAATAATAAAAAGCAAGAGCGTATTTATATAAAATACGCTCTTTTTTTATCTGCCTACATTAATGATTTCGCACAGCAAATCACTTTATACCAAGCATTAAACACAAAAAACTACACTTAACACGGTATAGAATTAAGATTTCGAGTAAATAGCTATTTTTTTGTAAAAAAATAAAATATAAATCTGATAATCTTAAAACAAACCTTATATTTGGTTATTATTAATTTATATTATTTACAAATGCAAACGGGCGTAATTAAGTTCTTCAACGAAGAAAAAGGTTTTGGTTTCATCACTAACGACCAAACTAAACAAGACATTTTTGTTCACATCACAGGATTAACAAGCAAAAATATCGAACAAGGCAATAAGGTTTCTTACATTGAAGAAAAAGGAAAAAAAGGCCTTATCGCTACAGAAGTTACAATTATAGAAGGTTAAGAATCATTATATAATTAATCACTGTTACAGAAGCCATCTTAGTCTTAAGATGGCTTTTTATATACTTAAATATACTATTTTAAATTAATCTAAATACGTATTTCACCTTTCCTCTTAATTGAGCCAACACCAACAAACCCAAAGCTTTGTAAAACGCGACCGAGGCACTATATTTGTATATTGTATTAACATAAATACTATATTATATGCAAATAAGTCAACTCGATTTTATACCCGTATTGATGCAAATCGCTTTAGCAGCTGGGTTTGTATCCTTGACAATTTGGGTATCTGGAAAATTGGGACCTAAAAAACATTCAAAAATAAAAGACAGTAATTGGGAATGTGGTTTGGAGTCTTTAGGTAGTGCCCGAATTCCTTTTAATGTTAAATACTTCTTAGTTGCAATCCTTTTTGTTTTATTCGACGTTGAAGTAATCTTCTTATATCCATGGGCTATAAATTTCCAAGAATTAGGCTGGGACGGTTTAGCTAAAATGGGAATATTCTTATTTATTCTTTTAATCGGATTACTATACGAGTTCAAGAAAAAAGGACTAGAGTGGGACTAAAACTTCAAAAGAGATGAGTGAAAAAAATTACAATATGGTAGATGCCCCTGAGGGCTATGTGGGAGAAGGCTTTTTTGCAACAAAGCTTAGCTCAGTTGTTGGTTTAGCAAGAGCAAACTCAATGTGGCCACTTCCATTCGCAACATCTTGTTGTGGTATCGAATTTATGGCAACAATGGCAGCAACATACGATGTTGCTCGTTTTGGTTCTGAACGTATGAGTTTCTCTCCAAGACAGGCTGATATGCTAATGGTAATGGGAACCATTTCAAAGAAAATGGCACCTATTTTACGTCAAGTATACGAACAAATGGCTGAACCTAAATGGGTTATTGCTGTTGGAGCTTGTGCTTGTTCGGGTGGAATTTTTGACACATATTCAGTACTACAAGGAATCGATAAAGTAATCCCAGTAGATGTATACGTACCAGGATGTCCTCCAAGACCAGAACAAATATTAGACGGTGTACTTCGCTTACAAGAAATCATCAAATCTGAATCAGTAAATCGAAGAGGTACAAAAGAATACGACGACTTATTAAATTCATATAATATCAATAAATAAAATGGCACTAGATAATATCACAATTCAAAAAAAGTTACAAGCTACCTTTGGTGAAGCTGTAGTAGACTTTCACGAACAGCACGGTATGCTAGTGTTCGAAGTTTCACACGAAAAAGCACATGATATCATCCAATTCTTAAAAGAAGATGAAGAAATGGGCTTTAACTTTCTAACTGATGTTTGCGGAGTAAACTATGCAGAAGAAGTAGAGAGCAGACAATTAGCAGTTGTATATCATTTGCATAACTGGTTTGAAAATGTAAGAGTGCGTATCAAAACCTACCTAAGCATTAAAAACCCAGTTGTTGATACAGTTTCTGACTTGTACAAAAGTGCTAATTGGCAAGAAAGAGAAACGTATGATTTCTACGGAATTACTTTTAAAGGACATCCTCAATTAAAGCGTATTCTAAATGTAGATACAATGGAATCATTCCCATTGAGAAAAGAACATCCAATGGAAGATGCAGGTAGAACAGACAAAGATGACAGATTCTTTGGACGAACTGTTCATAATTGTTAATTAAACTGGTAAAGAAAGTATTATGTCAGACTTATTATTACCTCCTGAAGAGCGATATGCTAAACTTATAGAAGAAAAGTTTAAGCAAGATGGTACAGAATTACAAATATTAAACCTTGGTCCCACGCACCCAGCTACTCACGGTATTTTTCAAAACATTATCTTGTTAGATGGTGAGAAAGTGATAGATGGTGAAGGAACTATAGGTTATATACATAGAGCATTTGAGAAAATCGCTGAAAACAGACCTTTTTATCAAATCAATGTTTTAACAGATCGATTGAACTACTGTTCATCACCTATCAACAATACAGCTTGGTGGATGACTGTTGAGAAAGCATTGGGTATTGAAATTCCTAAACGCGTACAATACATGCGTGTTATCATAATGGAGTTAGCGCGTATAGCTGATCACATTATCTGTAGCTCAGTTATGGGTGTGGATACTGGTGCGTTAACAGGATTCCTTTATGTATTCCAATATAGAGAAAAAATATACGAAATATACGAAGAGATTTGCGGAGCGCGATTAACTACTAATATGGGTAGAATCGGAGGATTCGAGAGAGAATGGAGTCCTAAAGCTTGGCAATTAATCGAAGAGTTTCTTTCAGAATTCCCTGCAATATGGGCTGAATTTGAAAGTCTATTGACAAGAAATAGAATTTTCATGGACAGAACCATTGGTATTGGAGGTATTTCAGCAGAAGAAGCAATCAATTATGGTTTTACAGGACCTAACTTAAGAGCTGCTGGAGTAGATTATGATGTGCGTGTAGCAACACCTTACTGCTCATATGAAGATTTTGATTTTGAAATCCCAGTAGGAACAAGCGGTGACTGTTATGACCGTTTTTGTGTTAGAAATGCAGAAGTATGGGAAAGTTTAAAAATCATTAGACAAGCCATAGACAAACTACCTGAAGGGCCTTACCATGCAGATGTTCCTGACTACTATCTTCCTCCAAAAGAAGATGTGTATACAAACATGGAAGCACTAATCTATCACTTCAAAATAATTATGGGTGAAGTTCCTGTACCTGTTACAGAATTGTACCACCCAGTAGAAGCTGCCAATGGTGAATTAGGATTTTTCTTAATTACTGACGGAAGTAGAACGCCATATCGATTACATTTTAGAAGACCATGCTTTATCATCTATCAAGCTTATAATAGCATTGTAAAAGATGGTATGTTATCAGATGCAATCATCACTTTATCAAGTTTAAACATCATTGCAGGAGAATTAGACGCATAATACTATGGAAACTAAGAAATATAAACAAAATATAGATATCACTCCAGCTTTACAAGAGCGTATTAACGAACTTCTAAGCCACTACCCTGCTGATAAAAAGAAATCAGCATTACTACCAGTATTACATGAAGTACAAGATGCTCATGATAACTGGCTGAGTGCGGAACTAATGGATAAAGTTGCAGAGATATTGGAAATCACGCCTATTGAAGTTTACGAAGTTGTTACATTTTATACCATGTACAATCAAAAACCAATGGGAAAATACATGTTTGAGTTCTGTCTAACTTCATGTTGTGGAATTAGAGGAGCGGACGATATGATGGAATATGCCTGTGAAAAATTGGGCATACAACCAGGAGGAACAACAGAAGATGGCATGTTTTCGGTTGTTGGAGTACAATGCTTAGGTGCATGTGGTTACGCTCCAATGATGCAGTTAGGAGATTTCTACAAAGAACACTTAACAAAAGAAAAAATCGATCAAATCATTGACGATTGTAAATCAGGAAAAGTAATTCTTCACGACAAATAGTAATATGGCAACAAAAATATTATTAGACAAAATAGATATCCCTGGAATCAAATCATATGAGGTATATCGCCAAAACGGAGGGTATGCATCAGTTGAGAAAGCATTAAAAACAATGACTCCAGATGATGTAACTGAGCAAGTTAAAGCTTCTGGATTAAGAGGTCGTGGAGGTGCGGGATTCCCTGTTGGATTAAAATGGAGTTTCATCGATAAAAAGTCAGGTAAACCAAGACACCTTGTATGTAATGCGGATGAGTCTGAACCAGGTACATTCAAAGATAGATATTTGATGGAACACATCCCTCACTTATTAATTGAAGGGATGATTACGGCGAGTTATGCTTTAGGGGCTAACTTATCTTACATCTATATCCGCGGTGAGTATATGTGGGTTTTCAAGACACTGGAAAGAGCAATTAAAGAAGCATATGCAGCTGGTTGGTTAGGTAAGAACATCTTAGGTTCTGGCTTTGATTTAGACTTACACGTACACTGTGGTGCAGGAGCATATATCTGTGGTGAGGAAACGGCTTTAATTGAATCACTAGAAGGAAAAAGAGGTAATCCTCGTATCAAACCTCCTTTCCCAGCAGTTAGTGGACTATGGGGAAACCCTACAGTAGTTAATAACGTTGAATCAATTTCTAACGTTCCTTGGATTGTAATGAATTCAGGTGAAGACTATTCAAAATTAGGATTAGGTCGTTCTGCGGGAACGAAGTTAATATCAGCTTCGGGTCATATCAGAAAACCAGGAGTATATGAGATCGAAATGGGTATCACAGTCGATGAATTTATCAATTCGGATGAGTACTGTGGAGGTATGATGGATGATCGTCCGTTAAAAGCCTTAGTACCTGGAGGATCTTCGGTGCCAATCTTACCGGCACATTTAATCTATAAAACAGCTAATGGTGAAGATCGTTTAATGACGTACGAATCTCTATCAGATGGTGGTTTTGAGACAGGATCTATGCTTGGATCAGGTGGGTTCATCGTGTATAATGATACAGCTTGTATC
The DNA here is from genome assembly GCF_009767705.1 of Myroides sp. LoEW2-1. Taxonomy (NCBI): domain Bacteria; kingdom Pseudomonadati; phylum Bacteroidota; class Flavobacteriia; order Flavobacteriales; family Flavobacteriaceae; genus Myroides; species Myroides sp. LoEW2-1. Next base: position 45,974 of record NZ_WSPP01000107.1, read on the forward strand.
GTTAGAAATACTTGGAACTTTGCGAGATTTTATGCTCACGAAAGTTGTGGCCAATGTTCACCTTGTAGAGAGGGAACTGGATGGTTAGAAAAAGTGTTATACCGCATTGAAACTGGACAAGGTACAATGGACGATATCGACTTATTATGGAACATACAAAGTAATATCGAAGGTAATACCATCTGTCCATTAGGTGACGCAGCTGCATGGCCAGTAGCAGCAGCTCTAAGACATTTTAGAGAAGAATTCGAATATCACGTTTTATATCCAGAAAAGGTTAAAGACAGAAATCACTTTGTAAAAGAACCTTTTGAAAATGTAAAACACTTGATTAATAAATAATATATACTAAACAAGTTATTGTTTAGTCAAAACAAGCACAGTTTATGAAAGTTACTATAGACGGACATGAAATAGAAGTAGAACCAGGAACAACCATTCTACAAGCAGCAAGAATGATTGGTGGAGAATCAGTGCCACCAGCAATGTGCTATTATTCAAAACTAGAAGGAACAGGTGGAAAATGTCGCGCTTGTCTAGTTGAAGTTTCAAAAGGTAGCGAAGCTGACCCACGTCCAATGCCTAAGTTAATGGCTTCTTGTAAAACAGGAGTTATGGATGGTATGGAAGTTAAGAGTATATCTTCACCTCGTGTTTTAGAAGCTCGTAAATCAGTAACTGAGTTTTTATTAATCAACCACCCACTTGATTGCCCAATTTGTGATCAAGCAGGTGAATGTGATTTACAAAACTTAGCATTCCAACACGGAAAATCTCAAAAGCGTTATAAAGAGGAAAAGAGAACATTTGAACCAGAAGATATTGGACCCAATATTCAATTACACATGAACCGTTGTATCTTGTGTTACCGCTGCGTAAAAACGGCGGAACAACTAACAGATAAACGCGTACACGGTGTGTGTGGTAGAGGTGAACACGCTCAAATCTCTACTTATATATCAGCAGCGATAGACAATGAGTTTTCTGGAAATATGATTGATGTGTGTCCAGTAGGGGCATTAACAGATAAAACTTTCCGTTTCAAATCTCGTGTATGGTTTAACAAACCGTACAATGCTCATAGAAATTGTCCAACTTGCTCTGGTAAAGTAACTTTGTGGATGTTTGGAGAAGAAATACAAAGGGTAACAGCGCGTAAAGATGAATTTCATGAAGTAGAAGAATTTATCTGTAATGACTGTCGTTTTGATCATAAAGATCCTAAAGACTGGGTTATTGAAGGTCCTCGAAAATTTGAAAAATTCTCAGTTATCAACCAAAATAACTACACGAAAAAACTTGATAAAGTTGTATTGAATACTGAAGAGCATATCTTAGCTGGTCGTGAACAAGACCGCAAAAAGATAAGCATGAAAGATATCCCTTACACAGAACATGAATCTAAAGAATAAAGCAGCTTAGAATGGATAAAACTATTATTATAGACAAAGCGGTTATTATAATTGTTGTATTTGCTGTAACAATGCTAATGGCCATGTATGCAACACTTGCAGAACGAAAGATTGCAGCTTGGATACAAGACCGATTAGGTCCAAACCGCGCCGGAAAAGGAGGTATATTACAACCTCTTGCAGACGGTTTAAAATTATTCGCTAAAGAAGAATACGAACCGAATACACCAAACAAGTTCTTATTCAAATTTGGACCATTCTTAGCAATGACCCTTGCACTAATGACAAGTGCTGTTATTCCATGGGGGGATAAGTTTCACCTTTTTGGACGTGATATTATCTTACAGGCAGCAGACTTGAATGTAGGTGTTTTATATATCTTAGCTGTACTATCAGTGGGAGTATATGGAATAATGATTGGAGCTTGGGCATCTAATAATAAATACTCATTGATGAGTGGTATTCGTGCCGCTTCACAAATGATATCATACGAAATCGCAATGGGGTTGTCATTGATTGCGCTGTTGCTAATGACACAGACTCTAAGTATGAGAGAGATTGCGCTACAACAAAGCGGAATGAATTGGAATGTGTTTTATCAACCAATTGGATTTTTAATCTTTCTTATCTGTTCTTTTGCAGAAACCAATAGAGCACCATTTGACTTAGCAGAATGTGAGCAAGAATTAATAGGTGGTTTTCACACTGAGTACTCATCGATGAAAATGGGGTTCTACCTCTTTGCTGAATACGCAAACTTATTCATTTCTTCTACAATAATCGCTGTACTGTTCTTTGGAGCATATAATTACCCAGGAATGTCGTGGGTTGTAGAAAACTGGGGAGTTAACATTGGTAACGTCATCGGTATCTTTGCCTTATTCGTTAAGATCTGTTTCTTTATCTTTGTTTATATGTGGGTGCGTTGGACATTGCCGCGTTTCCGTTATGACCAATTAATGAATTTAGGATGGAAAACGTTAATTCCGTTAGCCCTTTTAAATTTAGTTGTTACTGCTATTGTAATTTTACTTATAAAATAATTTAAACATGTCATCAAATACTTATTCATTATCAGGAAGAAAAAAGACAGTTTCAGATAAGAAACTGACTTGGACAGAGCGAATCTACTTAGTAGCTATCTTCAAGGGTATGATGGTTACCTTGAAACACATGTTTAAGAAGAAGGTAACGATTGCATATCCAGAACAAACACGCCCTTTTAGTCCTGTTTATCGTGGACGTCATATGTTGATGAGAGACGATGAAGGAAGAGAGCGTTGTACAGCTTGTGGTCTTTGTGCTTTATCATGTCCAGCAGAAGCTATCACAATGAAAGCTGCTGAACGTAAAGCAGATGAAAAACACTTGTATAGAGAAGAAAAATATGCTGAAATATATGAGATTAACATGCTTAGATGTATCTTTTGTGGTCTATGTGAAGAAGCTTGTCCAAAACAGGCAATCTACTTAACCACATCAAAACAGATAGCTAAAGCTGATGTTACTCGTGAAAACTTCATATTTGGAAAAGATAAATTAGTGATGCCTTTAGAGATGGCAATACACAATACTAAACAACAGAATCAAGCTTAATCATGATAGAAATTTTATTTTACATACTTTCGACAATTACACTCGGAAGTGCAGCTCTAACAGTACTGAGCAAAAACCCTATCCATAGTGCATTATGGTTGGTTGTAAGTTTCTTCTCTTTAGCAGGACACTACATCTTATTAAACTCTCAGTTTTTAGGTATGGTTCACATCATGGTTTACTCTGGTGCCATCATGATATTAATGTTATTTACGATTATGTTGATGAACCTTAATATCAGCCATGAGGTATCAAAACCATTCATCACTAAGCTTGTTGCGACTGTAGCTTTTTGCTTAATAGGAATTTTAATGCTGTCTATCGTAATGCGTGGTGCACAAACCTACGATTTACAATATGCTACTTCAGGTCAAGATTTTCAATCAGCACATGTATTGGGTAAAATATTACTAAACGAATACGTAATGCCTTTCGAAATGGTAGCAGTTTTATTACTATTGGCAATGATTGGAGCTGTACTAATTTCTAAAAAAGATAAAACCGAAAAAGGAGCATAATTATGGAAAATGTAATTGAAATCATCGGTATTGACAAATACATATACTTATCGATCATCTTATTTTGTATCGGGGTATTTGGTATACTTTATAGACGTAACGCAATTGTCATGTTCATGTGTATCGAGATTATGTTGAACTCAGCTAATATGTTGTTAGTTGCCTTTTCAACGTTTCACCAAGATGCTGAAGGACAAGTTTTCGTATTCTTTACCATGGCTGTAGCCGCTGCAGAGGTAGCAGTAGGATTAGCTATTTTGGTAACTATATATCGAAACATTGGATCAATTGATATAGATAAATTAAAAAACTTAAAAGGGTAATTCCGCATGGATACAAACGTAATTTTACTTTTATTATTAGTCCCGCTTTTAGGGTCTTTAGTTAATATTTTCTTCGGAAAAAAATTAGGTAATGGTTCTGGAATTATTGCAACTTTAGCAGTTTTAATTTCATTTATCGTTACAGTAGTAGCCTTTGTACAAGTAAATGGTACAAAGACTCCTATTCAAGGAAATCTATTTGAATGGATAGCTGTTGAAAAGTTCTCTATTTCATTTGGATTCCTATTAGATCAACTTTCACTTCTATGGCTATTGTTTGTCACGGGTATTGGTACTTTAATTCACCTATACTCAACAAGCTATATGAAAGGAGATGAGAATTATGGTAAATACTTTGGTTACTTAAACCTATTTATCTTTTTCATGATCATTTTAGTAGCAGGAAGCAACTTATTAATCACTTTTATTGGATGGGAAGGTGTAGGACTGTGTTCATATCTACTTATTGGATTTTGGCATAAAAACCAAGATTATAATGATGCAGCCAAAAAAGCTTTCATTATGAACCGTATTGGTGATTTAGGTTTCTTGATTGGAGTATTTATTTTAGCATTCTTATTCCATTCATTAGATTATATGACTATCAAAACTGCATTAATGTCAGGGACTAACCACCAAATCAACACTTGGATTGGTTGTGCTGCTTTGGCAATCTTTATAGGTGCAATTGGTAAAAGTGCTCAAATACCACTGTATACATGGTTACCTGATGCAATGGCAGGACCGACACCTGTTTCAGCACTTATCCACGCAGCTACAATGGTAACTGCAGGTATCTTCTTAATCACGAGATTAAATTTTGTATTTGATTTAGCTCCATTAGTACAAGATACAATAGCGATAGTTGGGGCATTTACAGCCTTATTCGCTGCATCAATTGGATTAGTACAAAATGACATCAAGAAGGTCTTAGCCTACTCTACGGTATCTCAACTTGGATTAATGTTTATGGCTATAGGATTTGGTGCTTATGAAGTTGCTGTATTCCATGTAATTACGCATGCATTCTTTAAAGCATGTTTATTCTTAGGTTCTGGTTCAGTTATCCACGCTATGGGAGGAGAACAAGATATGAGACGCATGGGAGGACTTGACAAATACATGAAGGTAACATATATCACGTTTTTAATAGCAACTGCAGCAATATCAGGATTTCCATTCCTTTCAGGATTCTTTTCAAAAGATGAAATATTAATGGTTGCATTTGAGCATAATAAAGCCCTATATATCATAGGCTCTATTGCTTCGATTATGACTGCTTTCTATATGTTTAGACTTGTATTCTTAACTTTCAAAAAAGGCTTTAGAGGAACACAAGAGCAGAAAAATCACTTGCATGAAAGTCCAATCTCAATGACTTTACCGCTAATTGTTTTAGCTGTGTTATCCATTTTTGGAGGATTGATCAGTTGGCCAGGTAGTAGTTGGTTGAATCAATATTTACAGCCCGTAATTGTGAAGAGTGCTGCAAACCACCCACATGCCTTAGGATTTGAAGCGTATATGTTGATGGGAGTAGCGACAGTTGGATTCCTTATCGGATTAATTTGGGCATTTAGAAAATACATCCAAAAAGCACAAGTACCACAAGAGGATGATAAAATCACTGGATTCCATAAAGTATTGTACAACAAATACTATATCGATGAAATCTATGATAAATTATTTGTGAAACCAATCTACATCATTGCTACTTTCTTTAGAGATGTTGTCGAAGTAGCCTTGTCAGGTGCTGTATTTGGACTTGGAAAAATTGCAGATGAATTATCGTTACAAGGTAAAAAAGCACAGAATGGAAACATTGGTCTGTACTTATTTGCATTTGTATTCGGAATCTGTTTATTGTTATACTATTTATTCATTGCAAGATAATTAAGAGAGATGAACGTAACTATACTATTATTAACGTTATTAGTTGGTGCAATAGCTACCTATATTTCAGGTAAAAAACCAGCAGCCAAAGTAGCTCTATTATTTGGATTAGTTGCTTTTGTAGAAACTATTGTTTTAATCTGCCAACATAACGCGGGAACAGATGCTGGATATATGACGCAATGGATAAGTAATCCAAATATTCATATAGCTCTAAAAGCTGACGGTTTAGCATTAGCACTTACTCTGTTAACAACAGCGCTAACACCAATTATTATATTTTCATCTTTCGGTGATCATATTGAAAAATCAAACATATTCTACAGCTTAGTGATGTTTATGTCATTTGCTATGACTGGTACATTCTTAGCTGCTGATGGTTTATTATATTATGTATTTTGGGAATTATCGCTATTGCCAATCTATTTCATAGCCTTATTATGGGGTAATGATACTTTTGAAGTAAGAAAAAAGGCAATCTTAAAATTCTTTATTTATACGTTTGCTGGATCCCTATTTATGTTAGTAGGTTTCATTTACTTATACAGTAAAACAGGAAGCTTTTTATTACAAGATTTATATAATGCAAGATTAACAGGTACAGAACAATATTGGGTGTTTCTTGCCTTCTTCTTAGCTTATGCAATTAAGATACCTGTATTCCCATTCCATACTTGGCAAGCAAGTACTTATGAAAAAGCACCAACAGTAGGAACAATGCTTTTGGCAGGGATCATGCTAAAAATGGGGTTATATTCCGTAATTCGTTGGCAAATTCCAATTACGCCAATCGCTGCTAAAGAAGTAATGCCAACTATTTTAGTTCTATCAATTATTGGTGTAGTATATGGCTCTATAGTGGCATTAAAACAAGCTAATATCAAGCGATTCTTTGCTTACTCGTCTTTAGCTCACGTAGGATTAATAGCTGCAGGTGCATACACGCTAACATTAGATGGTATGAAAGGAGCAGTATTACAGATGATCGCTCACGGATTTGTAATTGTAGGATTATTCTTCGTAGGAGAGATAATCTACAGAAGATATCAAACGAGAATGATTGGAGAAATGGGAGGTATACGTCAACAAGCTCCTAAATTTGCTTCTATCTTTATGATTTTAATGTTTGCTTCTATTGGTTTACCTGGAACATTCAGTTTTATAGGGGAATTCAATATACTATATGGTCTATCACAAATTAATTTATGGTATGCTGTAATAGGTGGTACAACATTGATATTCGGTGCATTTTACATGCTTAGAATGTTCCAGAAAGCAATGTTAGGAGAGACAAATGCTAAACCTTTTGCTGATCTTAATACAAAAGAAAGCATAATTTTAGGTGTCTTGGCAATTGTCATCATATTCTTAGGTATCTATCCTAAACCATTGGCGGATTTAATCACACCTTCATTGGTAGAAATCGTTTCGTACATTAAGTAATAAAATATAGGTAGTGCTTCTTTTGAGGTACTATCATAATTCCAAATTATCACAAATGAACACATTAATAGCAATTGGAGTATTAGCAGTTTTAGTACTTATAGCAGAGATTATCAATCTGCGTAAGCTTGTTATCCCTATGACTATAATAGGATTAGTGGGTATATTAGGTTACACAGTTTGTAATATTGACGTAGAGGTTTCATATTATAACAATATGTTTATTACTAAGAAATTCTCAAACGCTTTTAGCTCTTTATTTATCGCATTAACAATTTTCTTAGTAGCGTTAAGTAAAGATTTTTATCAAAAAGAATTTTCTAAGATTTCAGACTATATTTCACTAAAACTATTTCTTCTTATGGGAGCCATCTGTATGGTGAGTTTTGGAAATATGGCCATGTTCTTTTTAGGACTTGAAATCTTATCGATTACACTTTATATACTTTGTGGTTCAGATCGAGCAAATATCAAAAGTAATGAAGCAGCAATGAAATATTTCTTGTTAGGTTCATTTGCTTCAGGAATTGTTTTGTTTGGGATAGCATTAGTATATGGTGCTACTGCGTCTTTCGACATTTCAGAAATCATTACTATTACATCACAGGGAACTCTACCTATATGGTACTCGTTAGGTGTAGTAATGATCATCATAGGGATGTTATTCAAAATAGCAGCTGTACCTTTCCACTTCTGGGCACCAGATGTGTATCAAGGAGCACCAACTTTGACAACAGCTATGATGAGTACTTTAGTAAAAGTAACTGCTGTTGCAACTTTGTTCAAACTTAGTTTCCATCTGTTAAGACAAATGCCTGAAGGCTATATAACAGCGATTGTCGTAATTGCAATTCTTACAATGACTGTAGGAAATATTATGGCGCTACGCCAAGAAAACATGAAGCGATTACTTGCTTACTCTGGTATATCACACGCTGGTTTCATGATGATGGCTTTAACTGCATTAAATACCTCAGCAGCTAACCTATTCTATTACGCGACAGCTTATGCTATTGCAGGTATTGCAGCATTTACTGTATTGATGGCAGTAACTAAAGGAAAAGAAAACCAATTAATTCAAAGCTTCAGTGGATTAGGTAAACGCAATCCATTAATGGCTATAGTTTTATCTATTGCTTTATTATCAATGGGTGGGATTCCAATCTTTGCAGGTTTCTTTGGTAAATTCTTTCTATTCTCTGAAGCTATATCTAAAGGTTTCATCACATTAGTTATATTCGGTGTTATTAACTCTTTTATAAGTATCTATTACTACCTAAAAGTAATTATAGTTATGTTTACTAATAACGATGAAACAGCAGAAGAAACAGCACTAAGCATACCTCTATCTTATAAAATAGTAGGTGTACTGGCTGTAGCAATTAATATCATAATAGGACTATGTCCTTCAATTTTGTTAAATATCTTTCAATAGATAGTCATTAACAAGTTATAAACCGCATTAAAGAGGGTATCTGTTTGGGCAGACACCCTCTTTTTTTACATATTATTAACATTTAAATTCAATCCAATTCCAACGCAAACAAACTTGTAAAAGTGATCGAAAAGCAGTTTCCAACCCAACAAATCTTGACATAATTATAAATAAATTAATACAATTCCCTCCTTTTTCTAATTATAAATTCGCAAAATTAAGTTTAATTGAAATCTTCAAGAAACTACAAAATTACATTAACCACAAATACTCATAAAACTAAATAACTTAATATTAGTTAAATAGCAGAAATAAAAGTAAAAACAACTCAACAAACAAATTTAAACAACCCCTAATCTTATAAATTAAAGATAAAACAACAAACTCAGAATATAATTAATCAAACATTCAAACAAACACAAACCA
>NZ_WSPP01000011.1:0-23413 GCF_009767705.1 Myroides sp. LoEW2-1
ATGATAACGGAGGTAACTTTATACTTGAGTAAGTAGCTCCACCCAGGCAGACTTTAGTCTGCTTTAACAAACTATGGACTTTCAGTCCATAGTGGTTTATTTGAATAATTCGAGTAATTAGTGTTTTGATGCAGTATTTTGTCAGTTTGTAAAGAACTGCTAAATATATTATTTGGATTAAATTATTTAATAAAACGATTATATTATGATTTTTTAATTAGAACTTCTGAGAGAAATAATGTTTTGAAGATGTAGATTTTATAAGATTCATAATTTTTATTTCTGCTATTATAAGTCCGAAATATTATTAAATTTGTAATTTGAATCAAAAATCACAACCTTAGGTTATAAATATGGCAAAGTTCGAATTGAAATTACCCAAAATGGGTGAGAGTGTTGCTGAAGCAACCATTACAAACTGGCTGAAGAATGTAGGGGACCGCATTGAAGCTGATGAAACAGTATTAGAGATTGCAACTGATAAAGTTGATAGTGAAGTTCCATCAGAAGTGGAAGGGACTTTGGTTGAGATATTATTCCAAGTAGACGATGTTGTTCAAGTAGGGCAAACAATCGCAATTATAGAAACAGAGGGTGATGCAGCTGCACCAGCTCCATCTGCTGTTAGTACTTCATCTGAATTTAAAGCTGTAGCAGAAACAGTAGCTGCAGCAAAAGAAGCTGTTGCGACTCCTGTTGATTTTGCAGATTCTGATAAATTCTTTTCTCCTTTAGTAAAAAATATTGCTAAAGAAGAAGGTATATCATTAGCTGAATTAGAATCAATCACTGGAACAGGAAAAGATGGAAGAGTTACTAAAACTGATATATTAGCTTACGTTAAGAACAGAGGTAACCAACCTCAACCTGTAGCGGCAAAAGTAGAAGCTCCAAAAGCAACTCCTGTTGCTCCAACTGCAACTAAAGCGGCGCCTGTATCTGTAAATGGTGCGGATGAGATTGTAGAAATGGATCGCATGCGTAAACTTATCTCAGGATATATGGTGAAATCTGTTCAGACTTCTGCTCACGTGCAATCATTTATCGAAGTAGACGTTACCAATATCGTAAACTGGAGAAATAAAGTTAAAAATTCATTCGAGAAGAGAGAAGGAGAGAAACTTACGTTTACACCTATCTTTATGGAGGCTGTTGCTAAGGCTTTAAAAGACTTCCCTGGAATGAATATCTCTGTAGAAGGTGACTATATCATTAAGAAAAAGAATATTAACTTGGGTATGGCTGCTGCATTACCTAACGGAAACTTAATTGTGCCAGTAATTAAAAACGCTGATCAATTAAACTTAGTTGGCATGGCTAAAGCAGTTAATGACTTAGGTAATCGTGCTAAAGCTGGTAAATTAAAACCAGACGATACACAAGGAAGTACATATACAGTAACTAACGTAGGAACTTTCGGTAGTGTATTCGGTACACCGATTATCAATCAACCTGAAGTAGGTATCCTTGCTTTAGGAGCTATCCGTAAAGTACCAGCGGTTATCGAAACTCCAGAGGGAGATTTCATCGGTATCCGTCAGAAGATGTTCTTATCTCACAGTTATGACCACAGAGTGGTAGATGGAGCATTAGGAGGACAATTCGTACAAAGAGTTGCTCAGATCTTAGAAGCTTTTGATCCAAATAGAGAGATATAATACTCATTTAAAATATTTTATTTAAACGGTTTCACCTTTGTGAAACCGTTTTTTTATATCTTGTTTTGTCTAAAGGTTATCATACAGTATGAAAGAAGCTTTTTTAAATTGGAGTAGTGGAAAGGATGCAGCCTTCGCTTTATATCAATTGCAACAGAGTAAAGAGTTGCAAGTTACCCGACTCATGACAACGGTTAATGAGCACTTTGGACGTGTTTCAATGCACGGAATACGAGAAAGTGTTTTACGTCGTCAAGCAGAGTGTCTCGGTTTGCCTATTGATGTCGTATATCTACACGAGAAATTAACTTTGCAGGAGTATGAAGATATCGTAACGCAACAGTTGCAAAAATATAGTGAACAGGGGATTTACGATAGTGTATATGGCGATATTCTTTTAGAAGATCTGAAAACCTTTCGGGAGCAACAGCTTGCTCGATTAAGTATAAATGGGGTGTTTCCGCTGTGGAATCGAGATACAACAGCATTGATTCACGAAATGGTTGATAGTGGACTGAAGACAATCGTAGTCTGTGTGAATGAGCAATATCTCGACAAGAGTTTCGTTGGACGTACGATTGACAAACAATTTATAGCTGATTTGCCAAAAGGAGTTGATCCATGTGGAGAGAACGGAGAGTTTCACACCTTTGTATATGATGGGCCGATGTTTCAGAAACCTGTTCCTTTTGAGATTGGAGAAAGGGTGTATAAGACATACGATGCTCCAAAGCAATGTCATCAAAAGGAAATCCTACACTATGGCTTTTGGTTCTTAGATATTCTGTGAGACAAATTGCGAAAGGAGAATTTCGGGAACAGCCACTACCGATTTACTTTGGTAATTGAAAGTAACCATGCCTGTCTTGGCTTTAGCAATAACTTTAGTTTCTGTCTGTACGAGATAGTATAAGTCAAAGCCCACTCTGCTAAAATCACCAGCAACCAGTTGGATGGATAATACATCTCCGTAGAAGGCTTCATTTTTATATTCAATAGCGACATCAGCCATAATTAACCCTACGCCGGCACAATCCATTTCTGTATATCCGAAGTGATTCAAAAACATCACTCTCGCTTCGTGCAAGATAGAGAGCAGTTTGTCGTTGCCTAAGTGATTGCCATAGTTTAAATCTGTGATTCGCACAGGTATTGATACTTTGTATGTATAGTCAGTAGGCATAGTAATTTTAATTCGAGACATAGTATAGGGATTATTTTTAAATGCTACCTTTCATTGATAGCGGGATTAAACAAAGCTAACGCTATGCGTAAAAATACTAAAAAGCCAATGTTTAAAGTAATTATTTTGCGAAGTATTGCTTTTGTACTTAATTATACTGAGTATATCCAGCATGTAGCCATGCGCTGTGTTTTACAGAATATTGAGGATTGGATTATCAGTTATGAACATTATGTATATAGGAAAAAAAAGACTGAAAACCGCAGTCTTCAGCCTTTTTAGGGACAAGTGAAAAATTTTAATTATAATTTATAAGTTAGATTAACAAAGAAGTTTCTCCCAGGATTTGGTATTTTGTTCCAATCTGCATAGGTTGAGTAATGGGTGTCAAATATGTTTTCTATACCCACACCGATATTCAAGGATTGTTCCTTTATTAAAAAGTCGTAGTTTGCATTCCAATCTAAAATAGCATAGGAAGGTGTGCGCACTTCACCATAAGCTTTTGCAGCATTATTTTTAACTGCATTTCCCTTTAAACTTAACTGTGTTTTAAATACACTGTACTTGTAGTCAATTGTTGTACTATAAGCCAAAGGTGCAATAAAAGGCAATGTGTTTTTATCGCTATCTTCTCCAAAGCTATAAGTAAGGCCTCCTGACACTTTCCAATTCGCATCAAGGTTGTAAGTAAAGTTCCAAGCTAATGTTCCCTGTATAGCATGATCTATATTGGCGTATTTCTTCAAACCTAAGCCACCAATAGTCATTGCATTATAGATCGGATCAATAACACCAATAATGTAATTATCTAAGTAGAATACAGAACCTGACAATTTAGTAGAAAAGGCAGGTGAGGCATATTTAACAAAGAAATTACCTTCATAGGAAGATTCATTTTTTAGATTAGGGTTACCAATATAGTCATAGCGATCTCCACTATTGAACAGATAGTATCCATATCCCTCAGATACCGAAGGGGCTCTATTGCCATAACCTGTTCCTATGCCGAATAACCAACTATCGTAAAAGTATTCGTAATTGGCAGCTATATTTCCTACTGTTCGAGTTTTATTTTGTTTGAAAGTATCGTCATTTAAAAAGATACTCAGTTGGTTAATACCCTTTTCACTTACGTGATTAAAGTTGATTCCTAAAGTACCAGATAGCAATACGCTATTTTTGTCATCTATCTGCCAGTGGTCTTTGATCGTTAATCCTCCGTAATTAGTCTTGATGTTAGGCCAAGTATAAGCAAACATATTTGCTGAACCTGGATTATTGGGAATCATCGTCATTTCTGCCAAGGACTTGTTGTAATAAGTATTGGCATTTACACTGATATGATGACTATCTTTTAAGGTAGTTGACAAAGTTGTATAGGCTCCATAAGTATCTGTCGATCCTGGCATATCCATACGCATTTGTACATTTGGTCGATTTGTATCATCCATACGATGTGTGATGGTATTGTAATACAATTTCGTCTCCCATTTGTCAACCCAAGACCCTGTTGGCTTATAAGTGTGTTTCACAGAAGTAATAATCGCCTCTGCTAAGCCAACATCCATAGGCAAAGCAGGATACCCTACATCAGTTGCTTTATCGTAGATAATTGCAGCTTCTAAGCTATGGGAGTTATTAATAGCATAACCGATGATTCCAGATGCGTTTAATTTTCTGAATTGTGAATACAATATCTCCTTGTTACCACCAGCTTTGTAGTTGTCTGCATCTCTGTACATGATTGAACCACTTACATAGAATTTCTTAGCTGTATAATCAAAGTTACCACCGACAATTTTCTGTTTATTGATAGACTCAAAACCTGTTTGAACTTGAGCTGTAAGTTTATCCTCCTCTGTAAACGATAGCTTTCGCGTACGCAAGTCTATACTTCCTCCTAATGTAGCTCCAAACATGGAGCCCTGTGAGCCAGAAGTAATGTCCATTCCATCGAGGTTGTTTACTTCTACATAAGAGGTGATAGGGTCCATTTTATCCGTACAGGCATGAAAAATCTGCATTCCGTCAATTGTCTGCCTTGTTCGTTCAATGGACATATTATTGATCATCGGTTCCCAGGCATAAGCTCCTCTGCGAACAAGTGTTATATTTTCTTGTTTAGCCAAATAGTCATCTACAGATGCTAATGGCTTTTTCTCTGTAAGGTTTTTACTCTGAGATTTGTGAGTAACGATTACCTCTTCAAGAGCTTTGGCACTCAAGGTGTCTTGCTCTACTGTGTTCTGCGCTGAAAGTAATGATGGCAGCGTAAGAAGTAAACTTGCTATTAAGTGGTTTTTTGATATCATGTCAACTGATCTAATAAGAAGTGGTTATGCTAAGCGATAGGTTCTACTGTAGTTTGAGCATGGTCAATTAGAATACAAGATCAAAGAACTTGTCTCCATTTACCGTCTCTTTACCATCAGCATCCAATCCAACAGGTTGTCCAGCTAATATATTACCAGCTTGATCTTTGATCACTAAGTTCAAGAACCAATACCCCGTCATACTCAATGGTAATTTCCCTTCATATTGTTTAGTCGTTGAATTGTAATTTAGTTTGATCACGCCATCAAGTACACCGTGATTTGCCATATCAGGCATTCTCGGGTCAATTGACACTTGTAATTCTCCAACTTCCGGAAATCTCATGCCGTTATCTTCTCTTTTGTAGATCGATACTGCAATATTGTTTTTACCAACAATGAATTTGCTTACGTGATGTAAAGCAGCAAAGTGTTTTTCACTATCTATATTGAATGTTTCCAGCGTTTTTCTATCACTTCCCTTGATTGAATTTATATCATTTCTATCGAAGAATTGTCCGTTGCGAACAGTTGTTGGCAACTTAGTTTCTATGTTCTTATCTTTATTTTTAGCTTTGATTTCAATTTCCCAGAAGTTTTTCTCTATATCCATTCCTGCCATTGAGAACATAATCTCTCCTTCAAATTTATTACTTGATCCCGCAATAGGTTTTAATTGAGAGATAGGTGCAGAGTGAGACTTTTTATGACCATTAGGCATAGTCATGTGCATCATAATATTCATCGATACATCAGTGAATACTTTGTTGTTTGCATCAGTAGCATCTGTGATTTCTACAATAATAGGTGTTGTAGAAGGAGCATAGAACTCATTGACATTACTATAAATAGCAATGTTATAGTGGTCATTTTTTTGTTCTAATACCTTTATTGTTAGATCTGTTTTAGTAGGATTTGTTGTGTCGTCATTACTTATACTGTTGTCATCAGAAGTACAAGAAGTAGTTAAACCAAGAGCGAACACAGTTAATGCGAAGTATATGAATTTTTTCATTTTGCTTAATTTTTAATTTTATAAAATAGAATTTATATAGCCACTTACCACGTAAAGCAAAAGGCTTTACCCAGTAGAAAACTAAATTGGATAAAATAAAAAATTAAGCGAGGGGTGGTTTTATAGAGTCAGCAGAAGTCAAATAGGCATATAGACTATTGTAACTATCGACAACTTTGGTATCAATCTTTGATTGTTGAACAAAGGGTAAATCCCATTGTATGATTTGAAAGTATAAAACCTCAAAGTGAAGCTTCAATGCAGTTTTTCCAGCTAAAGGATTGTCCTCTTGAGCTGTTTTGGCTAATTCACTTTTCAGGTGACATGATCCATTACAAGAAAGTTCGGGTCTGTCTTTATTAATACAAAGCTCTTGTATAACATCATAGTTTATCACAAAGTCCAATACAGGAAATATTGGCTTCATGAAGAATAAAACTACTATGATTAATATACATCGTTTCATGTTGCAAATATACACAGGATAGAAGTATTAATTCTATGACTTAAATCACTTTTGTGTCAATAATCAATAAAACTATTTAGATAATCAACTCTGTGTGATGTCTAAATTGGAATCCTTACATTTTAAGTTTCCCAACCTACCTCTATATTTCCTCCATTAACATCAGTAGTTACTGATAGATGTATCTCTCCCATATCGATACCAGTAATATCATAAATGTAATTGATATCGTATTCTTTAGAAAAGTCATTTTGAGCTTGTACTGTTACGAGTATTAATTTCAGATTAGTGATAATTTTATCAACATTTTCAGAAGTGGGTTTGCCTAAGCCTATTTTTTTTAATTGCTCTTCATCAGTATTGTTTATAAAATAATCAATATGCTCTTTAGTCATTCCAGTAGGATGATAATAATCTTTTTTGATTGCTTTTAAGTTTTGTTCGTTTGCCAAAGGAAGTTTATAAACGAAAACAGCCTTGTTAATAATAAATCTTTCATAATCAATATACGTATGAATTGTATCAGTATTTATTATTATTTGCTGAAAGAGCTCTTCTTTGAAATCTTCAAAATCTCGATTGTTTGGGGTACCAATAGGAATTAAGTCAATTCTTGTAGGTGAGGGTTTACGCAGGATAAATATCCCTACCAATGCAGCAAGTATAACAAGGGTAAATGCGATTTTTCCCCTCATAGTAGTATGCTCTTTTGTGGCAGAATAAAAATAATTATTTCCCTTATAAAGGGCTGATTATTAGTTTCTTTTGGTTGTTGGTGACTATGTGTTTAAGTCTGTTTATCCTTTTGGTAGGAGGATTAGCTTTACACTCAATGGCGTTAACAGAGTGAAGGGATAATCCTCAAAGTGGGATAGTCTATGCAATCAAGCAACAGACTACTGGCAATTTTACGTTTCTAATGTATATGTATGGAGAAGGAAATAATGGGGGATCTTGTGTTTTTCGCTATGAGAATTACATAGAGATAAAGGTCGGCGTGAACTAATTTTTCGCTGTTAGCGTAAAGGTTCTTAGAAAAGTAAGAAGTGGCAAACATGGCATTGTGTCTTAAGTAGAGTGATTTAGGAAGTTCAGGGAGATACTAAAAAGCTAAAAGTGCTTTTATAGGATTAAAAACGGCAGTTGAGCATCCTATCAAATGTCTTTTTAGTTCTATTTTGGAGAGGGTGGTCGGCTTGTGGTCGGCATGTGATCGGCTTAAAAGTACCTAAAATAAGCCGACCACTTACCTATCAATAGTCTATCATATGGGCATCAAGTGGCAGATAGTCATAAAGAGAGGAAATCCTGAGGTATAAAAAAAGCCAAGATAACAAGCTGTTATCTTGGCTAACTATATTGTAAGGTAAGGTCTGTTATAGATTCAATTCCCCGCTATCACTCATCCCTAATGGAGCAGCAGTGCGCTCTATCCACTCTGGATTCTGAAGGCAAGATATGACATCCATTTTTAGTTTTGTCAGGAATCCTTCTCTTGCTTTTGATGCAATTTGATCTTCTATATTCGATGAGTTTTCTTTAAAGAAATCCACTGTTTCTTCTGCAATATGCAATAAGGTAACCTGTGTTTGACCTCCTACTTGATAAGTGTCCAATACCTTATAGTAAGCACCTGATTGTATCATTACCAATCCGTATTCTTCCATCTGAGGTACCAGTGCTGCTACATCTTTGGCATGTGC
Organism: Myroides sp. LoEW2-1; assembly: GCF_009767705.1. Classification (NCBI taxonomy): domain Bacteria; kingdom Pseudomonadati; phylum Bacteroidota; class Flavobacteriia; order Flavobacteriales; family Flavobacteriaceae; genus Myroides; species Myroides sp. LoEW2-1. The sequence goes on from NZ_WSPP01000011.1 coordinate 8,341, forward strand.
AGAAGCGATGAGGTAACGCATATTAGTCGCAAGTCCCCCTCCTTTATAAGTTGCGTCTGTGAAACCGCGTTCTTGTATAATCTGACCAATTTGATACTTATTGATGAGGTTTTGACTTAGCTCACAGTCGCGATAGAAAAGGGATAACCCTGCAAAAGTCATATTGAATATTTCTTCTATTTGTTGTTTGTCCATATACGGATTGATTGTATTCTTTGTAATTAAAGAAGGTAAAGGTAAGCGTTTTTTTTACGCTTAGTCTGTTTCTTCTTCTCTAAAATACAGATCATTCATCTTCATTACTCGTTTCATAATTTTCTTTTGAAGCAATTTGGGAGTAAGTACTTTTACACTTTCCCCAAATCCGAGTATTTCTCTTTCCAGTTCGAAATTAAGCACGACATCTAAGCGTATCTTCATCCCTTCCTGATTTTCTTCGATGACTTGTTGCGATGGATGAATCGGTTTGGTTTTGACATAAGGTGTATTATAAGCGTTTACCCATAGGATGACTTTCTGAGCTCTATCACTTTCTGTCTTGGTTACCCCAAGCGTATCTTCGTAATATCTATCGAAGTCCACCCCTTCATATTCTTTATACGGTTCATTTGCTAAGGCATACACATTGAGGATACGGTCAAGTGCTAAGGTTAACAAATGCTTATTTGTACTACTGCGTACAACGACAAACCACCGGTTGCGGTACTCTTTTAATAAATAAGGATAGTATATATTCTTTGTAGCTTCTTTTGACTTGAAGGATTTGTATTCGATCAATAGGGTTTGTTTGTTCTTAATCGCCTCGTAGAGGGGGCTGATAAACTTGATTCCCTTTAATAGAGGGTTGCCTTCCATTTGTATATAGTTAGGCGCTTTCGTACTACGGGTAAGTAGGCTGTTATCCAACTTCGCAATGACTTCACTCATCTCATCTACTTGACTGAATCCGTTGAGGTGTTTGAGTATAGCGACTACCTCTTTGAGCTTTTCGGTATCAGCATCGTTGATAGGAGAGTTTTTGATACTGTAATTCGGATCTTCGTAAGTATAGTATTTTCTGTCAACTACGATGATGGGGGCATTGTAGCCTAAACCTTCACTGCGCATGGCTTGTATGTCAAGTTGTATGGTACGCTTACTGATACCTGTGTCTATGCCTTCGTATTCGTATAGGGCATCAGATACTTTCTCAATGAGGTCGTTCAACGTCCATTTTCTGAATCTGTTCTGTAGACATTCATCAATAATTCGGTAGCGCAGAAGGGCTAATTTATTCGTTGCCATTACTTTTTAGCGTTTTATTCACTTCAAATATACATATTCTTCTCTTTATGTACGCAGTGTAGTTGCGTAGTAGTGTTTTTTGTAAAATATTTTTATTTATAATTGATTGATATATAGTGTTTAATAAAGTATTTTGTAATTATTTATATCTACGCAATTTGATTGCGTAGATAGGTGTGCATCTTTGTACTGTTCGAAAGATACAAACCTTGGAAGCGTTTCGGTATAGCGCAGAAGTAAGGGACAGTAGTTTACCTTATCCTGTTTGTGATCAGAAGGACGACTAATATGGGATTAGTAAACAATGTTCAAGTCGTAGGTTCGAATCCTACTGTTACCTCAGGGTAATATAGATCAGTTGGTAGATCAGAACAATTGCCTGTCACGCAATTTTGGAGAAGCAGAGGAACTTCATTAAAAATCCTCTCCTATAAAAAGGTTCAGTCAAATAGTGTTTCTGTCTTTTTTCTTGCAGTCTTAGACTAAGAGAATAAAAGACAACTTATCAAAGCCTGTAAAAACAAGCTATACTCTGAAAGAGGAATAGGGGATGATATAGAGTGAATGACTTGCTCAGTGAGTTGTTCTGGGCTATACACAAGCTATTCTATTTCTAAGTGTACTTCTTTTTCCGCCTGAGGTAAGGGAGACCTATTTAGACTGTTCTTTATGATAAAGACATAAAACATTAAAAATATAGAATCATGAAAAAGTTACAAGTAAAAACAAATCACGTTGCCTTAGTGTTTAAACAAGGAGAGTTGCAAAAAGTATATACTGCAGGTCAGTATTGGTTGTGGGGAGAGAGAGAAGTATTAGAATACAATATGGCTGAGGCATTCGGTATGCGTAGAGATATGGATGCCTTGTTGCAAAATGCAGAGTTAAATGCGATGCTTGAAGTAATCGATGTGATGGACAATGAGGTAGTGTTGGTTTATAGAAACAAGGTGTTTAATAATGTATTAGGAGCTGGAAGACATATCTATTGGAAGGCTGCGAAGGAATACTCTTTTGAGCGATATAATACAGAAGGGTTAGCAGTAGATAAGTCAATAGCAAGAAATATCACTGGTAAGTCTAATATGCCAAGCTATGTGCGTATGTACACAGTTGGGGTGAATGAGAAAGGATTGTTATTCGTAGATGGACAGTTTCAAGAAATCTTGAATGCAGGTGAGTACAGATATTGGAAAAACGATATCAAGGTACAAATCACTTTAGTTGATATACGTCAGCAAGTGATGGATATGAATGGACAGGAGATCTTGACAAAAGATAAAGTGCAGTTGCGTATCAACTTTAACTTGGTGTACCAAGTACAAGACTTATTGAAAGCTTATGTGGATAACAAAGAGGTAGAGAAACAGATGTACAATGTAGTTCAGTTAGTGTTGAGAGAGAAAGTAGGTAGAATGTCTTTTGACGAGTTGATGGAAAACAAGGAAAACTTGTCTACGGAGATCTTATCAGGAATAAAAGATGAGATTGCTACTTTAGGTATTGAGGTAAAAATGTGTGGTATCAAGGATATCATCTTGCCAGGAGATATCAGAGAGATCATGAATCAGGTGTTGATCGCGGAGAAAAAAGCGCAAGCCAATATGATCACACGTAGAGAGGAAACAGCTGCTACACGTAGCTTGTTAAACACTGCTAAGTTGATGGAAGAAAACGAAATGCTAATGCGATTAAAAGAGATGGAATACATTGAGAAGATCGCTGATAAGGTAGGTGAGATCAGCTTGTCTGGTGGAGGTAATGTATTGAAACAATTGAAAGAGGTGTTTTCGAGGTAGTTTATGGTGGACGGTGGACAGTTTCCGGTTTCCGGTTTACAGTTTCCGGTTTCCGGTTTACAGTTCCCTGTTTTCCGTTTTCTGTTTACGGTTTTCCGTTCCCCAAAAAGCCACCGCGCCTCCTGGCCCCTTCGCTAAAACTGCCCACTGGGCACTTTCTTAACGCTCGGTCCTCCAGTTCCCTGTTTTCGGTTTTCTGTTTTCGGTTTACGGTTTTCCGTTCTCTATTCCCCACTAATTTTAAATTGATAAAAAATGAAAGATAATACACCAATTAATGGAAATGATTTAATGGCTTTAGGATACCCACAAACAGAATTGTTGGGTATTGCTCTGAAAGCAAACAAGAAGAGAACAGGTCTAACTAAAGTAGAGATGTTAGCCCATTATAAAATGGTATTAGATAAGGCGGAAGATTATATAAACCACCAAGTTTTTGGTAAGTTGGCCAAAGCTATTGTAGAAGGCGTAGGACAACGTGAAGAGGCGGATGTTATTCCACTAAGAGAACATGGCGTAGGGTATAGCATCTATGGTAGCGAACATATAGAAGAAGGAGCTATCAAGCAGATGCAGACAGCAGCGAAGCTTCCTGTAGCAGTAGCGGGTGCTTTGATGCCTGATGCGCATCAAGGCTATGGATTGCCTATCGGAGGAGTATTAGCGACAGAGAATGCTGTCATTCCTTACGGGGTAGGTGTTGATATTGGGTGTAGAATGGCCTTGTCAATCTTTGATATTAAGGGAGTGGAGTTCTACGGAATGGAAGGTTTGCTAAAAGAACAATTGGTTAAGCATACTAAGTTTGGTGCTGGTCATGGATTCCAAGGGCAGTATAAAGCACAACACGATATCTTAGATAGAGGAGAGTTTAACCTCAACCCTTTTATTAAGAACTTGCAAGATAAAGCATGGGAACAATTGGGTTCATCGGGTGGAGGTAACCACTTTGTAGAATGGGGATTGATGGAGTTTTTGGAGCGTGATGAGGTGTTGAATATTGATAAGGGAACTTATTTAGCGTTACTAACACATTCTGGTTCACGAGGAATGGGAGCGACTATAGCAGGTAGATATACGCAGATCGCTAAGGATATCTGTAAGTTGCCTTATGAAGCAAAGAACTTGGCTTACCTTAACTTAAATTCAGAAGCAGGACAAGAGTATTGGGCGATGATGAACTTGGCAGGAGATTACGCCTCAGCATGTCACGAGGTAATTCACGATAAGTTGACTAAAGCGATAGGTGCTGAGGTGTTAGCTAAGATAGAGAATCACCACAACTTTGCATGGAAAGAGATGTACCAAGGTAGAGAGGTTATTGTACACCGTAAAGGAGCTACTCCTGCGAGTAAAGGAGTGATGGGAATTATCCCAGGCTCTATGACCGCACCAGGATTCTTAGTGAGAGGTAAAGGAGAAGAGGACGCTCTAAACTCTGCTTCGCATGGAGCAGGACGTCAGATGAGTAGAACACAAGCAATCAAGAACCTGAAAGCAGAAGATATTAAGGCAGTATTAGCAGACTGTGGCGTGCAGCTAATCGGAGCGGGTAAAGATGAAGCGCCTATGGCGTATAAAGATATCCACCAAGTGATGGCTGCACAGGGAGAGTTAGTTGACGTCGTCGCGATGTTTACGCCTAAGATAGTGCGTATGGCAGATGATGGAAGTAGAGAAGATTAAGAAGTAAGGTTACAAGCTACAGGAGTAATCATGTGGCTTGTTGATTTATACGTATAAAAAGGACTATTGTGACAGTATCACTATATAAAATTGGAGAAGTCAAAACATATACAACTCTTGAAATAGGGTAAGTCAAACAATTGAAAGCGTAGGGTATTTAGTTGAAGAATCTGAGTAGTATGGAGGACAAGGCAAAAGAAGTTTACAGCTTCTTTGGGCAAAATTGCTTGTTGTTATAAAGGAAAGATATAGATGTATGCTACATTTGGTTTTAATTGTTAGGCTGATAGTTTTATTATGCGTTTTTTAGGTAGAGTATAGGCAGTTTAGAGAATAATGATCTACAATTTGCTGAAAGAGTAAAGTTAGTCGATAATAATTGTCTTTTTTCAATAGAAATAAGTACATTTACTAAGCTGAAAGTAAAGTAATAAGTTCTTGAATATGAAAAAGGCAATAATTAATAGTATTAGTGTGTTTTTTCTTTTTAGTTGCATTAACGTTTTTGCAAGTAATAAATCTAAAATAGCTCCTAACGATTGTAATTATATTTTATCTAAAGTTATTAAGCACAGTAATTTCGAATATACTGATAGCAACTATTTTGTGCGAATAGAGGATATATCTGACGACAGTATAATCATTAAGGCATATGTTCGAGATAATTTGTCAGACGATCCGAAGCATCCTCATATGGTAGAAAGTGCTATAGCTTGGTTTGTTATACAACCACAGCGAGATGGTATCTATCAGTCTATGGGGGCTTTAAATCCTGATAGTATAGAGTTTAGAAAGCTCAATATCGATAGTAAAATGTTTCAGTCACTGCTAAAGTGTATTGATAAGAAATAAGTAAATAAAAGCCCTTAAGAAGGGCTTTTACTATTTAGATACCTATCTGTCTTTGCAATCGCTTGTGATTGAATAGGCAGCACACTTTTTTGTCACAGTCAATATTAATATTTGCAATTTAAGTTTGCTGGTTATTATTTAATATCGTAATATTGCGATGATATATTATGAAATTATGGGAATTACGAAGAGTGAGTTGTTTAGTGAGAAGAAGAATAGGCTTGCAGCCATGTTTAAGGTTTTAGCACATCCTGCTCGATTGGCAATATTACAGTATATTATTAATCAGAAAGCGTGTATTTGCAATGATTTAGTAGACGAATTGGGCTTAGCGCAATCTACAATTTCACAGCATTTGAAAGAACTGAAAGCAAGTGGTATAATTAAGGGAAATATAGAGGGGAAATCAGTATGCTACTGTATTGATGAAACTGTGTGGGAAGAGTTTTCATCTTCATTTGAAGATTTTTTCAAACAAGATATTTTGAGTGATAAATGCTGTTAAGGCATTTTTTTAAGGTAACGTATCGTAATATTACGATTTAATGTAAATAAAATAAGTTATATGAAATTATCAGAAGTAAAAAAAGCGTTAGTGACGTTAGAGAAGGTAGATTTTCAGTTTGAAGATGGCACATTTGTACCAGCTCATTTTCACGTGACAGAAGTTGGACAAGTAGAAAAGAGATTTATTGACTGTGGAGGAGTAATTAGAAATGAGAAGAAAGTAATTTTTCAGTTGTGGAATGCAAACGATTTCGAACACCGATTGAAAGCAAATAAGCTATTGGATATTATTAAGCTATCAGAAGATCGACTGAAGATTGAAGACGCAGAGATTGAAGTAGAGTTTCAAGGGAAGCACACGATTGGGAAATATTATTTAAGTTTTAATGGAAGTCACTTTGTTCTTTTAAATACACTGACAGCGTGTTTGGCAGAAGACTCATGTGGTATTAAGCCAGAGCATTTGCCTCAAAAGAACAATACCTCATCATGTTGTTCATCAACGTCAGAATATTGTTAAAACTATATCGGTTATGAAAACAAAGATGAAGTTTTTGGACAAGTATCTAACAGTTTGGATATTTATAGCAATGGCTTTGGGACTGTTCTTGGGAAATCAATTTCCTAATATCGGTTTGACGATGGAGAAACTCTCCTATGGTACTACCAATATTCCCTTGGCTATTGGATTGTTAATCATGATGTATCCACCCTTGGCAAAAGTGGATTACAAACTACTTCCAAAAGCACTTAGAGATAAAAAAGTGTTGAGTCTATCGTTGATTCTAAATTGGTTAGTTGGGCCTGTATTAATGTTTATTTTAGCTATAGTATTCCTGCGAGATCAGCCAGAGTATATGGTAGGTGTTATCTTAATCGGGTTAGCAAGGTGTATTGCTATGGTAATTGTATGGAATGACTTGGCGAAAGGCAATAGAGAATACGCTGCATTGCTAATAGCTTTAAATAGCGTCTTTCAGATTTTGTTTTACAGTGTATTCGTTTGGTTGTTTATCAACGTTGTTCCCAACTCGCTTGGACTTGGAGAGTTTACTGTGAATATTGAAATGGGAACAGTTGTACAAAGCGTATTAATCTATTTAGGTATTCCCTTCTTATTGGGATTCTTGAGCTATCGCCTATTGCCTACTTTATTCTCTGAGAAGTGGTATAAGCAGAAGTTTATTCCTTTTATTTCCCCTTTTACCTTATATGCGTTATTGTTCACAATAGTTGTTATGTTTAGCTTAAAAGCAGAACAGATCATTGAACTACCTCAACAGGTTATACAGGTTGCTATACCCTTGGTTATCTATTTTGGTTTGATGTTCTTTATTAGTTTTTTTATCAATAAGCGAATGGGTATTTCGTACGACAAGAATGCAGCAATCTCTTTTACTGCTTCTGGCAATAATTTTGAATTAGCAATTGCTGTTGCGATAGCTGTGTTTGGAGTTAATTCACCACAAGCTTTTGTTGGAGTTATTGGGCCTTTGGTGGAGGTGCCAGTCTTGATTGGTTTGGTTAGAGTAAGTTTATGGTTGAAAAAGAAGTATTATTAAATAAGGAATTACTTTATCAAATAAAAACTGCACTGTACTTTTGAATTAAAAGATATAGTGCAGTTTTTATTTGACTACCTGTAGATAATCAAGTATTTATACTGTGGAGTTGTTTCTCAACTACGATTGTGCCCAATAGAATTCGCAGTTGTCAAAATTACGATTCTGTAAATCCTCTTTTGAGATTAATACACTGAACACCCCATCGTCATTAAAGTTGTTTTCTCCTATCTGCCACAGTACTACTTTATCAGAATGAATAAACTCTTCTACCTCTTCCTTACCTAATTGGCAATGCGTGAATATACCGAATATTTTTGAGAGATAGGTTCCTCCGAAATAATCCCAGTACATTCCATCCTCATCTACATCGTCTTCTTCATATTCATCCTCAGGTTCTCTATATCGGTCAGAGAAAGGTTCTGTATCAGCACTGATTTCATTGATAAGAACGCCATAGAAGAAATTGTCTTCGTGCTCTACAATATGTCTTACCAATTGATGGTTTGGAATATCAGTATAGATAACTTTACCAGTATCGGTCATAATGTCTGCGAAGAAGATGAGTTGCCCTGTTTTGGGTAATAATCCTGTTTTATCATGTGGAGAGCATGCCGTTAAATCTATTTGGCCTGCATAGTATAATCCTTGTGGATGATCTACTTCAGGAGGTAAGTCTATTACTGGTCCACCATAGCGAGATTGTCCTAAAGGAATATCTATCTCTGTGTGTAATACATCAGATTCTTTCATCCAACTTTGTCTTCCTAAAGAAGCTGGGACATACTGACGTTTATCAGCAGAAAATTTTATAATATCAAATGTTTTATCATACATTGGATTCGTTTTAAAGTTGTATAAATGTACATACAAATCACCTAATAAAAATAGCTGTATAAATAATGACTACATATGATCATAATCGTAAAATAAGTATCAATAAAACGCATCTATTCTTTCATTGGATATTGTTTGTTCTAATTTCCTTTGTACAGATAGTTGTTTCTATGTATACTTTGAGAGATAGACCATCGGGTGATATTACTTTTAACTTTTATCAAGATGTCTTAGTCGGAGCGTTAATTGTTAGTGTGTTTTATAGTTTACTTCTATTAGTTGTTTTGCGTATCCAATCTTTTGGTATACAAGTAGTCATTCACAGTCTCATAGTTATAGTACTTTGGTTCTATGAGGACTTATAGGTCTTTGGGGATAGAGAAGCTGGATGGAGTACCTATAGTCTTAAAGTGTCAATAGTACATATCCTACAGTTATCGGTAATTCCCATCGTTATTAGCCTGCTTGTTTACCTTCCGATTTTATACTGTCTGAGAAGGAAAGTATAGTCAATCTTTTTCTTGTTAGAATCTTTTGTACACAGTTAGGCATAGATTATAAGTAGAAGAATGCAGTAGTTGTACACAAATAAATCAATCACTGAATAAGATACAACATAGGGTAGAAGCAAAGCGTTCTATGCTTTTGTTTTTAGTATAGAACACTTTGTGTATTGTTTGTATAAACTATTTTTATTGATAAGGGTTTTCTATTACTTCACAATTGTTGAGAAATTCAGTAAATGAGTTAGCAACTTTCACAAAGTAAGCTTTCTTGAACAAATCCTCCATCTTTCTTTTTTCTTCTCCTTCTAAGTTGTTGTATATTTCAGGAGTTAGTTTATGGGTGTCGATGATTACTTGTGCAGCCTTATCATAGTAATCTCCGTGGAACTTTGCAGGATGTGTTGCATTGTTGTACGAGTAGTATACAGCACCGTACTCTTCTTCTTCAAGTGAGATAGCTAATAGGTCTCCTGAAGCTTCATGACTTGTCATACCAATTGACATCATGAGGGTAGGTAAGACGTCAAAGTCTTCTCTCGAATAGGCATTCGATGCCTCTAAAGTGTACAAATCTTCATTGGTTACCTCATCGATATTCATTTCATCAGGTAGCCATACTGCGAAGAAGCAATAGATATTTGGTCTCACCTTGGGTTTTCCTTCTGCACGTACCCATTGTAATGGTGTATCGAATACAATATCGTGGCTGTGCCCTTCATCTATTACTCCAGGAGAGACATATCCACCATTGTTTTGCAAGAGAAACGCTTTGTAATCTTCAGGCAAAGGAGGAAAACTAAATTTATCTATTAGGCGCTTTTCGAATGTATTGATTTGCTCTTTACTCAGCGCAGGGAATGAGTCTTTCAGTATTATTTTGTTTCTTATCATAGCGATTAGTATTTATCGTTTAGCATGTGACTATCCTTTGAGATATGACAAATAATAGTCTCTACATTAGTATCGAAAGGTAAATAATAAAAGGGTAATAATGTAATTATAAATTCATAATATGTAATGGCATCTTACATCGTACGAAGATTATCTCATAGTTATTTATGAATACTATTTTTTCTGAAGAGCGATTGTGTTAATTGTTCTTTTGATAGATCAGAAGAGTCGGTTTACGCAGCATAAAAGAAAACCTTTTGCTGTGTGTAATCAGGTGGGGTAGTTAATTAGTATTCCGCAATGAAAGGAGAGAGGTGTAAGATTTTTAAACATTGAACCAAACTCACCTAAAACTGCTATTACTTTGTCTTTGAGTTACCATATCAAATTACTGCAAAATAGCTTTGTCTGTATTTCTCTCAGGTTTATAATGAATACCTTGTCTTTAGGTAGTAAACATATATATGCGATGATGTCTCTTAAGTAGTTAAGAGTCTATATAGGTATAAAAACGTCAATAGAATAGGTACAAATGATAGTATTCTTTCCCCAGTCAATCACCTAAGGGGCTGGGTATATTGAGGTGTATTGTAGCTATCCCTGTGGACAATACACTTTTAAAACAAACAGAGGGGCTGTCTTTTTTTATTGTTAAATTGATATTAATCCTTCAGATGTATGATTAAACTATTTTCTTGTGTAGTATTAGTTTTATCTTATTTCTTATCAGTTTGTTATGTGTTTTAATTAAAGGGAGTGAATATTAATTTATAGTAATAAAATATATTATTTTTTTTATTGAATTTGTATTTTATTATGTTAATTTGTGTTTATTTTTGATTGTAGTTATTTTAGGGATGATATGTTTATTTGGGTGTGGCCAAATGGTGATGTGGAGCTAAAGAAAGTGTATTAGTCTTTTACTTAGAAGAGGAGAGTGTGATCGTAAACGTTGTTTTAAAATATAATACATCACTATGAATGGGGAGAGGAAAAGGGCTTGAAACTTTGACATTGAAATGAGATTATCAATAGTAAAACAGAATATGCTATACAGCAAGAAGAGTTAGAAAAACTTTTAATAACAAATATATGAATGTAAAGTACTATTTATTAGCTGGCGTGTTGTGTTCTATTGGAGCCACTGCTCAAGTCAATGTAGAGTTAAAGCACAACATTGAACAAGTGCTATTAGAGCCACTCACAGGAAATGTCATTGTAGAAGACAAGGAAAATATTTCCAGTATCAATGGAGAGACACATCAGATCGATTGGTCTTTTGCCAAAAAAGATTATTCAAGTACAACTGCAATGCAGGGAGCTGCTTCAACTTTAAATAAGTTAGAGAATAACGATTTCTTAGGAGCTTTTCAGAAAGATGAAGAAGTGGTTTTAATTCCAAATTCTCCTTATGCGTCCGTTCGTTTGGAACACAATGACTTAATTATCAATTCTACGACAGGAGAAGTTGTGTTTAACTCTGCAGAAATGCAGTATAGGATTCTACAGACGTACTACTTACTTGGAGAGAATACATTATTAATCTTAGGAACACAAGGTGAAAGTATTGATTTCTTGAGCTATGATATCGCTGGTAAGCAAGTATTATGGACTAATAAATTAGGTACATTAGATAGTTTAAGTAAGTCTTTGGGGAGTTTGTTTAAGGCATTTATAGGAAAAGGGGCTCCTATTACAGAAGATAAAATATTGACTACTTCAGACGAAATCTTTGTGACTGTAAAAGGTGTACTATACAATATTAATAAGCAGTCTGGAGTTGTCAACTGGAATACTGCCTATATTATTACAAATTTCTTCTTGAATCAAAATAGAGATAAGGCTATCATCATCACTGATGAATCTTCCTTCTTCTCTTATAAGTATGCACTAAACGTATTGACTCTTGGAGATGGAGAAAAACTATGGAAGAAGGATATTGTAACTAAACGCATTAGCTATTTAGAAGATCACAAAGATAAGCTGTTGGTAGCACATACATCTGGGTTTAACTTCTACAGCTATGAGTCTGGTCAGAAGATATGGAAGAAAGATGCTAAAGGGAAGAATATAAAACAAGTAATTCCTGTGGATAACGATTATCTATACATTGCTGATAATGAAATGAATTTAGTCGATGGAGATGGACAAAACAAATGGAAGAAATTCGTAGAGATTGCGGATGATGAAAAAGACGAGGTGTATTATTTAGGAAAAGCGGGTGATGACCGTGTATTCTATTTAACAGATACATATGGAAATATGGTAGATTATACTTCTGGCAAGAAAATATGGAAAAAGAATGTGAAGTTCGATAAGAAAAGACCATTAGTATATTCGGTTATGGATGACAAATTTGTTGTGTATAATAATAAAAGAATCTACACGTTTAATAATTCGAGTAAAGAAGATCCTAAACCGAAAGGTAAAGTAGAAGTGAAGAATGATAAGACAATCAAGAGCATTGAGACATTTGATTGGGGAATTTGTATCGTAGGTGAGAATGATGTGATTGGATTAGACTTGGAGGGAAATGAATTGTATCACAATGTATATAAGGAACCAGGTGAGGCAGAAAGACGTCTAATGAAATCTGCGGGTATTGTTGGTGGCGCTTTTTTAGGAGCATCTCAATCGGCAAATAATGCTGCTGCTAATGCAACTGTGACAATGACTTACCGAGACACCAATGGACAACTTCGCTCTGAAACTAATACCTTGCTAACAGATGCAGCACAAAAACGTGCAAATAAGAAAGCAGACGCTTATGGAGAGGTTGCAGATGCATTGGATAAGAACCTAACTTCTAAGGTACGCTCGCGCTTCAATGCAATGAAACAAAATGATGAATACGCATTCGTTGCAAACCGCGGAGAGAAAGGACCAGAGTTGATAAAAGTGAGAAAAAAAGACGGGCAAGAAGTTGCTAAAGTTTTATTAGATAGCAATAAACCTTTATACGAAGTAGACCCAATTAATGAAAACTTGTATTATGCCAGTGGTAGTACCTTGAAAATCTATTCAAAATAAAAGTAATTTATCAAAATAAAAGAGGCTAAAGGCCTCTTTTTTATTGATAGATCTGTTTAAAACAGGACGATAGATAACTCTTAAGATAATGAGTTGGCGAGTTAGTAAAAAAAAAGAGCACTATTAGAGTGCTCTTTTCGTTTGTGTAAATCACTTACTTTTTATCTGATTGCGTACGATTAATCTGCTGCAACTGTTGATACATATTTAAGAATAACAACATATTCTGTTCCTGCAGGTAATGTGCTGTACATATTATTACTTCCAAAACGGAATTGCACTGAAGTGTCTTTTGTATTTACTACATCAGTTACATTGCTTACAAGAAGTGAGTTTGTTTTATTAAAAATTTGAGCAGATAATAAATAATCTATATTATCTATTAGTATTGGATCAATAATAGTATTGTAATCAATTGCATCGGAAGCTTTAGTTACTTTTCCATTTGCAATTTTCAAAGTGAAGACTTTTTTACCATCTATTACCTCTTTAGTCTCGACAGGTGTACTTGTAATTGTTGTATATTTAGATTCCCACACAGGTTTTTTATCAGCTCCCGTAGTCAATACCATGTTTTTATCAGTACTTTCTGCTAATTTTTTTGTTCCAATAGATTCATCTTTAATACTAATCTTTGTATCTGCTAAAAGTACACCAGCTCCTGTTTTACCATCATCTTCACCACCTTCGATAGTAATAATACCATCAGTCGTTAAGTTTGCTCCTGTCGGTTTAATTGTATTTTGAGCAACCCATACAGGTTTTTTATCAGCTCCCGTAGTCAATACCATGTTTTTGGCTTTACTTTCTGCTAACTTTTCTATTCCAATAGATTCATTTTTAATACTAATCTTTGTATCTGCTAAAAGTACACCAGCGCCTGTTTTACCATCGTCTTCACCACCTTCGATAGTAATAATACCATCAGTCGTTAAGTCTGCTCCTGTAGGTTTAATTGTATTTTGAGCAACCCAAGTTACTGTTCCATCATCTGCTGTAGTTAACACTTGACTGTTACCTCCACTTAATATCTTAGAAGTATCTACAGCGTTAGCAGCTATATTTTCCTTACTTACTTGTCCAGCTCCAATCATGCTACTTGTTATGGTACCAGCATTGATACTTAAAGAGATGTTTTTTAACAAAGCATCTGTACCATCCCCTACATTAATCACACCATCAGTACCTGTTGATAATGTACCTTTATTACTGATATTTGTAATCTCTACAATTGGTTTACCTGGTTTCCAAGTAGTACTTGCATGGTCATATACTAATGCTTGTTTATCATCAGCTTCTACTGGTTTTTCAACTGATACTCCATTAATTTTGACAACTGTATTATCTCCAGCAGCTCCTGTTACATCACCGTCTAAGTTAATTTCTGAAGAGTTAGCTGATATTTCGTAATTTACGTTAGTACCTCCTGTGTTAGATGGGATAGTTTTAATCGTAATCCCTGTTCCTTGAGTAAGTTCAACTCCTGTAGCAGTAGAAGTAACTAAACTTTTAATATGGTTGGTAAACGATGTGTCATCTATAAGCTTTTGTGAAATAGCTAATTCATGGTCAACTTTTTTTTCGTCAGTATATGTTAGCTTAACATCAGCACCATCAGAGATTGTTAACGATGTTAAAGTTTCGTCTGTTTGTAAGGTAGTTTTAGCAACAAGTGCATTCCATTTTCCATCTAACCAGAAATAGAAACCTTTTTTTAAGTTTGAAGTACCTTCTCCTGTATTATAGACAAGTAAACTTTCAGGGTAATTAGTCCCTGCAATAGTTGTCTTATCATCTTCATCTTTTAATGATACTCGTGGTACTAATACCCCAAGATTTGTTGCTCCCATATCAAGTATCGAAGATTCATTTGGCAAGGTTGAGCTACCCAACCCCACTCTATTCTGTGCATACATCGAGCTAAGCGACATAAAAGCTAGACCTATTAGTAGTAATTTTCTTTTCATATAGAACTTATAATTAGTTATTGAATTATATTTTGAATTACAAATTTAATTAAATAATTAACATAAATTAGGTGTTTATGTATATATAGTTAACTTTTGTGTTTTTCAATTAGATTTAAATTATGATTTTTTGTATGATAATTAAATAATAT
>NZ_WSPP01000108.1:0-37464 GCF_009767705.1 Myroides sp. LoEW2-1
ATACCGGATCAAAAAAGAATCCGTTTAGAAGAACTCATACTGAAATCAGTAAGCAATTCTATATTCTCTATAATTAATTCAGAATATACTTAAGATTATTGTTTTTGATAATTCAGAAGGTTCACTCTTATTAAAATACAAAATATAACCAAGTTTTATTATTACAGATTACCGCCAAAAAAAGGAGAATAGTAGTATTCTCCTTTTTTATTTTTTCATATATCCTTTGTCTACTCTTTCTATTCCCATTTGATCTCGATAAGTTATAGTTACAGCATTAGGTTGCTCCTCTTCCATATCATCAAGGTAAACAGTAACTTCTTCTCCCAAGAAATTCTTTGGAAAAACAACATATTGATTTGCCATAGATCCTTCAGTAAACAAAGTACCCTGTCCAATAATTTCTTCTGGCTTCTCACTCAAATTTTGATTTATATTCCAATAAGACATTCGATAACTGCTGTCTTTCAGTTCGTCTATGCGAATGATTTTTCCTACAGATATGATATAAGCAATTGGTTCTTTAAACTGTTGAACCGATGTATGCAATCTCTTTTTATCTTGCGCTATCAACTTTTGTCTCCAAGATTCTTCAAAAGCCAACGAGTGATTAATTACCCTTATCCTTCCGTCTTCTGTTAACCACAAAGCACCATTGTCAAACATTGTACCACGCCAGCCTACTGTAGACCATTGAGACAAATCTGACTCGGCAATTTGTGCCATGAAATCAGCATCAAAAACTTGATCAAATCGAACTAAAAACTCTTTCTCATTTTCAATACTTGGAATTGGATAATGACGTGCTAATGGATAATCTATCTTCATGGCTATAGCCTCTTTATCACTGGATTGAAACAAAGCAATCAAATCTTGGATTTGCAAGACAGTAGCTTGAGATAAATCGTTACTTTGGGCGTGAAGTGTTGTGGATAATCCCAGCAACAGAAATACAATAAACTTATTCACTATCAACAAATTTAGGCAGAGGTAATAAAGCGATTTCTCATTTGATCCGTTAGCAATTTAATCACTTGAGGATTATCTGAAGTAGTACGCAAATAATCAAAATAGGCAAGTAATTCTCTCTTTCTTTGCTCAGATAAACGGATATTTGCAGTGCTTAAATAAGTATCAAACGAAATATGTGCTGCGCATAGATAATCAAAAAGGTAATCACTTCCCCCTCTTTCTAATAATTCTTGCGCTAACAAATGGTAATTTTTATAAACACAAAAGTTTAATTTAGTAACCTGTCCTAAGGTGATAAACAATTCGCGCACAAGAGATAAATCTACTTTCTCTAACTGTGCACAAACAGCCTCTGCAATTTGCAAACGAAAAAAGTGATTCTCATCTTTGAACTTCGCTCCATACTTACCATTCCAATCCAAACTCAACCAATCGCTATCTGCTATAGTATAATTCAAAATAAACTCCTGAAAATCAACACTTGTCATTTGCATATCCATACTCTTTTTAAACTTTTTCTTCAGGTTTAAAAATACAATTAATAAACTGTATAGCCCCAGATAAACTACACTATTTAAAAACTAAAACTACTATTTCACTAATGATTAATTACTGCTAATTTATACACACATAAAGTGAAAACAACTGCCTTTTTTAACACTAATTCAATTATATCTATCAACTGTAGAAAATAACAATAGTTGGTTCACCTCAGCACCTACAACCGTAAATACTCATTAAGGTAAAACCAACTATATATGCCGCGTGTTAATCTAAACTACTTCGATATCGAGAACAGTGCGCTTCGGTTGTGTTTCAGACCATTTCTTTTGACAAAGCCATTTGCTGTCTTCTTCCAGGCCTTGTATTGTATGTCCATCTTCAATTACGTCACCTGCTTGCATAATATAATATGCATAGTCCCATAATCTACCAGCTATTGCATTAAGGTTTTCCTCCTCATCAAAGAAAATTTCGAAATCACTCATCCCTAAACTATGCAAGCCAATGGTATCCATCAAAAACTGCTTGTATTCAGGGTTTTCTATATTAAATAATCGAACATTTACAAGAAGGTCTAATCCGACGTAATTCGGATCTAAGCAATCATGAGCAAACACTTCAGGATCGATTAGCTTTTCTCCATGGATAGAAACCAATACTTCTGGTTTAGAAACCTTAATAAGCGCTAATAACATTTGTTGGATTAATACAATGCGCACTCTTGGTTCTAAACCTCTACTCATAAAATCACTGATTGACAAGGCATAATGACATTCACGCTCTACGGTGGCAGCTTCATTCCAATGCCAGTTTTGCTGAAAAAAAGTATCTTGTAATTCTGAGCGCTTGTCCTTTTCACCTTCCATGACAACACATTGTGCTGGCCCCTTCTTATCTTCAAACTCTACTTCAATTTCAGGAAAGATAAAAACATGTGCTCCTGGATCAAACTCAACTGAAGGGTAAACTTGCTGCAATGCAACTAAAACTGCCTGGTAATCTATATTTGGTTGTTCCTTATATAATAACTGAAACATTAACATTTTCGGGCTATTACCCAATTTCTTACTACCCATATCTATTAAATTTATTCGTTAACGTCTATTATTGTCTCTAAAGTCTAAAGTTACAGAATATCATTAGTAAAGGCATGGCAATATTCAATAATTTCATTCATTTTACTCCTACAATCAAAAAAAGGTATGTGTTATTTACACATACCTTTCTCTATAACTATTCGCTCTATTTGCTATTTCAATTTCGAAATCAGTTCATCTAATGACAATACAATTTGCTCACCAGAGGCTAATTCTTTTAATGCAAACTTCTTATCCATCATTTCTTGACTTCCTACTAATACAACAAATGGAATACCCTTCTTATCTGCAAACTGAAATTGTTTACCCATTTTTGCTTTATCAGGATACAACTCCGTTTTCACTCCAGCAGCTCTCAATGCCATAATAGCACTCATAGAATAACTCATCTCCTCTTCACCCATATTCAAGAACAATACTTTCGAAGCCGTACTAACTGTTTCTGGGAATAGATTCATTTCTTCCATTACAAGGTAAATTCGATCTAACCCGAAAGAAATACCAACGCCACTCATGTCTTTTAACCCAAATATTCCAGTAAGATCATCGTAGCGACCTCCTCCTCCTATAGATCCCATCTGAACAGATTCAGGCGCTCCAATCTCGAATATCGCACCAGTATAATAGTTTAATCCACGCGCCAATGTAACATCTAAGTTTAGGATAGCCGTTTGCAGGCCAACTTTTTCTACTTCTTTTCCGACAAAAGCAAGTTCTTCTACTCCCTTCAGTCCTTCTTCAGAAGTAGCTAACATCACTCTCAATTTATCCAATTTTTCTTCGAATGTTCCAGTGAAGTTAAATAGTGCCTGTACCTTTGCTATCGATTCTGCAGTGATTCCCTTTTCTATCATCTCTGCCTTTACACCATCTTCTCCTATTTTATCTAACTTATCTAGAGCAACAGTAAAATCGATCAACTTATCACTCGCATCTATTACTTCTGCAATACCTGCTAATATCTTGCGGTTATTAAGTTTGATAGTCACCCCATGTACTCCTAAAGCAGTAAACACATTGTCATATAACAATACAAACTCAACTTCTTGCCATAAAGACTTTGATCCAATAACGTCTGCATCACATTGATAAAACTCTCTAAATCTACCTTTTTGTGGACGGTCTGCACGCCATACTGGTTGCATTTGATAACGCTTAAATGGAAAGTCTATCTCATTTTGGTGCATGACCACATAACGAGCAAAAGGCACTGTCAAATCATAACGCAAAGCTTTCTCTGAAATTTGATTTGTCAATTTCAAACTGTTCTTACTCTCTAATACAGTTTCATCTACCTTGCTCAGATAATCACCTGAATT
This sequence comes from Myroides sp. LoEW2-1, assembly GCF_009767705.1. Classification (NCBI taxonomy): domain Bacteria; kingdom Pseudomonadati; phylum Bacteroidota; class Flavobacteriia; order Flavobacteriales; family Flavobacteriaceae; genus Myroides; species Myroides sp. LoEW2-1. The sequence goes on from NZ_WSPP01000108.1 coordinate 3,893, forward strand.
AAGTATCTTAAAAATTAATCGGTCACCCTCCTCACCATACTTACCTAATAAGGTATCAAGGTTCTCGAAAGAAGGAGTCTCGATGGGATGGAATCCAAATTTCTCAAATCCGTGTCGTATCGTTTGCATAATATATTGTCTTCTTGCTACTTCACTCGGAGAAAAGTCTCTCGTCCCTTTTGGAATCCCAGGTTTCTTTGCCATCTTTAATTAATTTTTAGTGATTTAATTTAACATCACAAAAGTACATCTTTTTTTAAAATGAAGTCAACTACTGATATCTTATCTTTCAATCGGCAGGAATTGATATAAAAGGAGCTGTTGATTGTGATTTTTTAGTTATTTTTACTAAAACCTTACAGCTGATAGTCAAGTAAAACTATGTGGAAAATAGCCTTAGAAAACACGAAAATTGCCATTATGAGTATTCGAAGTCAATTACTTCGTACCTGTATTACCGTTTTCATTATTGCTATTGGAATATGGGCTTTGGTGGGAATCTTATCTGTAGTATCAGCTTTGAGAAACACCATACTTGAAGACTTTAGCTCTATGGGAGCAAATACATTCTCTATCAGTCAGTACGACATGGCGGGAAAAATGGCTAAGAATAAATCAACTGCAAAGTCAAATCCCATCATTACTTATGATCAAGCAAGAAAATTTAAAGAAGAATATCAATATCCCTTCTCTGTAACCTCGCTTTCTTTTACGGCAGCCACCAATATTGAAGTTAAAAAAGATGAAGTAAAAACTGATCCAGAAATTTCAATTATTGGGTGCGATGAAAACTACTTACCCAATAGCGGATTAAAAGTAGAACAAGGAAGGAATTTAAGTTATACAGATATTAAAAACGACCATTATGTATGTGTTGTGGGTTCTGACTTCTCCAAAAAGATGTTCAAAGACTACAATCCTATAAATCAGATTATATCTATTCGCGGGTACAAGTTTAAGGTTATTGGCATTCTAAAAGAACAAGGAAGTACCTTCGGAAACAATGAAGATCAACGTGTATTTATTCCTATTCAGATTGCTCGTTCTATTTTCAATGCAGCTGATATAAACTATACCATAAAGGTTTCTATCATGCAAGAGGGACACTTAAATACTTCAATAGACCAAGCAATTATTGATTTTAGAAATATACGTCGACTCACTCCTGCTCATACCTCTGATTTTGGGATCGAGCGAAGTGATGATATGCTCCGCTCAATGATCAAACAAACAGAAATGCTCAATCTTGCTGCCTGGTTAATAGGACTAATCACTATTTTAGGTTCTTCGATTGCTTTGATGAATATTATGTTGGTATCTGTGACTGAACGCACACGCGAAATAGGTGTAAGAAAAGCATTGGGAGCTAAGCGAAAAACGATTGCCCAACAATTCTTTACAGAGACAGTCATTATAGGTCAACTTGGGGGAATACTTGGAACAGTGTTAGGTATTTTGACGGCTTATGGGTTGTCTTCCTTAATGCATTTTACCTTCACTATTCCGTGGAGTGCAATCTTGTCTGCATTCATTACAACCTTTATAGTGGCCGTTTTATCAGGTCTTTATCCTGCATTGAAAGCTTCCAAACTCGATCCTGTAGAAGCATTGAGATATGAATAAGCAGTTGACAATGTAGTATAAAGGCTTACAAATTGAATCCCTAAACTTAAACACTTAAAATAATACACTATGTTAACAGCAGATTTCAGTATTGTCTTGTTTATCAGTTGTGCTCTTTTCACCTTGTTCTTTGTATTTAAAAACTTTCTATCTACTGCTGGACTTGTATTTTTACTCTCGATAAGTACTGTTTTAATAGATAATCACGAAATTAGATTAGCATTACTAATATTTTTGAATACACTAAGTTTATATATGTGTAGAATTAAAGCAATGAAAATAGAATTAAAGTATGAAACAATTCTAAATTTCCCTGTAATACTGATTATCTTTTCACTTACTACTTTATTTACAGCAATAGATAACGATTTTACATTTAGTCTAATGGATATACTTACGGTTATTTTATTGGGAGCTACCTTCTCTTTCTTTTTAGTATTAATTATAATCTGTATATTTCAAGTAGGATACACAGTCTATATATGTAATAAATTCCCTATGCAATCGATTACTTCACTTGAGATTTCAAATTTAGAGCGAAGTGGAGGTGGTTCTTCTCCTCCCTTTTTCTACGCTAATTTTAAAATCAATAAAAAAGTTAAGATAGATTGTATAACTATAGATGGGATTAATTACAGTAAAGCAAAGCTTGGGCATAAGCTAAATATGACTAAGTATAAGACGGATGGGAAAGAAAACTTCGTCTTATTCTAATTTAAAATATTCCCTTTTCTGTATATTCTCTAATTAATTTACAGCCTTCAGCTAACCTAATAATACTGCTCTAAGTTAAACCCTAACACAGCATTATACTTTAGATACTGATCATCAATAGTCGCTCTAAGCTCTATCACTTCTTTCGTAATTGGATGGGTGAATTTTAATTCTAATGCGTGTAATAACATCGCCATTAGCCCATAGCGATCAAGCCACATCTTATTCTGCTTATTACATCCATGAGGACGACTACCTAAAATCGGATGAAAGATATGCTTGAAGTGCTTGCGCAATTGATGCTGTCTACCTGTCTCGGGATAAGCTTCAACCAATGAATAACGAGAAGTAAGGTGGTTGCCAAAAGGTATATCTACCTCAACTCTTTGTAGTGTTTTATAATACGTCTTTGCTTCTTGCTCTTGTCCTGCATCATTAGTTAAAGCATAATCGATCAGCTCTTCGTCTTTGGTATATCCACGTACAATGGCAATGTATTTCTTCTCAACTTTACGAGTAGCAAAATCATCATTGAGCTGCTTTAAAATCTCTTTATCCAAAGCAAATAACAAAACGCCTGATGTCTTTCTGTCTAAGCGGTGAACAGGATAAACGTATTGCCCTATCTGATCTCTCAATATCTGGATGGCGTATTCTTGAATATCACTTGCTATAAAAGATTTGTGTACCAGTAAATCTCTCGGTTTATTTATAGCTACAATATATTGGTCTTGGTAAAGTATTTCTAACATGGATGCAAAGATAAATAAGTTTAGTTACTGACGAGTAATTGTAAAAAAGGCAACCTATCAAAGATTGCCTTTTCCAAAAAAATTATTTAAGATATAAACATAGATTATATAAGAAATAACCTATACCATTTGCAGTTTTATACTATTAATAAAACCTTGTTGTTGTAACTTTCTGTGCTCTATTGTTAAATAGCTGGTATCTCATGAAGACTTCATGCGACCCTGAATTTGTTTTTCTCAAGGAAGTAGTGTCCGCATCGTAGCTGTATCCAATCATTAAATTGTTGTTGATTTGAAACCCTACTAATCCACTTATAGCTGCATCCCAGCGATATGCTGCTCCAAGAGTAAATCGATTAAAAAACAAAACATTAGCTGTTAAATCTACTTGCAATGGAGATCCTTGAACTCCTTTAATTAAAACTGCCGGTTTAACTCTAACCTCATCACTTACATCAAATATATATCCTCCTGTTAAATACAAATGCGTCTTTTTTCGCACTGTTGTAATTTCCTCGTTATCATCATAAACATAGGTAGATAGCAAGGTAGGTGCAGAAATACCAATATATGCCCTATCTGAATAAACCATAATACCGACACCAACATTAGGTCTAAACTTATTGTTGATATTACTCTGTAAAAGAGGATCCTCCGGTTTAAATGCTTTTAATTTAGTATAATCTACATTCAAAAAATTAGCTTGCCCCTTGATACCAAAAGCAAGGTTATACTGATAATCTAAAGCAATAGTATATCCGAAATCTAAGGAAATTGTATTTTCTTCCATCGCCCCTATTCTATCATTGACAAAATTAATCCCCCCAGATAGACCGTTGCTTCCCAAAGGGCTATTCAATGAAAAATTCGATGTTTTCGGAGCTCCTTCAAGTCCTACCCATTGCGATCTATACTGACCATAAATGGTTAAGTAATCGACAGTTCCAACATAAGCAGGGTTAATAACAGCGTGATTATACATATACTGCGTATACTGTGGGTCTTGTTGAGCAAACAATAGATTAGTTAAAAGGAAAAGATAAGCACTAAATAATATTTTTATAATTGACTTCATTGTATTGATGTATTGGATCCTTAATTACTTTCTAAGTGTAAATAGCCACTTTTCTTAATTACCTCACTACCAGTAGCAGTAGGTACCTCGTATTTCAGTAAGTAATAATATGTTCCTGAAGGCAAAGCTTCATTCTTGGAAGTTGTTCCTTTTCCTTCCGAATATCCTCTAAAGACATTATTATTGCTATCGTAATTGGTTGTACGATAAACTAAGCTTCCCCATCTATTAAAGATTTCCACAGTATTATTAGGAAACTTATTGATATTCAAAATTCTAAAATACTCGTTGTATTCCCCTCCACTATTAACAAAATTGTAGATGACAATATCTCCATCGTCCAATATTTCTTTCTTAATAGAAGCTAATGTAAAGAAGCCATAACCTTTTACTGTTGAAATTGTTGAAACCTCTTTAGAATCAAGGTCCACAATACCTCCTTCATCTACCCACATCTGTTTAGCAGTATCCCATCTCACAACGTGTAAAGTTTCTGCAGGATTCTCTAAGACTTTCTCCAATGTTGTATCTGCCCAACTAAGAGTTACTACAACGGAACTTTTGGTATTATCTATTGCTTCTACAAGCCAATACTCATTAGTATTAAGCGTTTCAATCACACTTGATTTCGCTGTTCTCGCTTTAAAGAATGCAGCGTCTTTTAATGTATAAGCACTTTGAAATACGTCTTTTAATCCCTGTGGTGCAGTAATTTTAGAATATCTAAACTTTCCTTTATTTCCCACAGGAAACACAAATTCTTCACGCCCTTCTTTCTCCACTCTTCCATCAATATAACTTTTATCTGAAGCATTGCTCCACTTACTTTTTTCCAAAAACGTAATACCACCGCCGTGTAGTGAATCAACCTTTACAATCCCACTTTTAAAGTCAACATTTCCCTGTATGCTAATATCGTTTAGTACAGCAAAAGCTTCTTTATTCGATTTAGGACTATCAAACACCACATCGTTAAACTCTATAACTCCATTTCCACTAATGAATTGTTTGTCCTTTTTAGTATCATTTGGTGTGAAAACAACTTTTGCAGTAGTTACATTAGGAGAAGAATAAAACAAATTATCATTGACAAAGTTACCTTGGTAGTAAATAGTTCCATCTGTTTTAAAGTTTGCTTCCTCTTTATTAAAAAAATCTCCCTCAACAGATACAACTTCATTGGAACTTACATGGAAGACCCCTTCATTTACAAAAGTTGCCTTTTCTTGAGCAAAAAGACTCTCTCCCCAAAATAACAAGAGCCCCATTAATATTGCAAAAACATTTTTTCTCATCTAATTATAATTGTTTTTGTAGAAAAACTTATCGGCAAAAAGAGAATAATTACAAGGTAAAATACTTGTTATCTTCTATTTTAATATAGCAGATATGTGAATTTCATAATTTATGTTAATCAACTTTTTCTGTATTAACAACTTTTGTGCCTAAATGAATGACTTTCAATTTTTTTATAGATAATTTAAGTTTAAGACTAAGCCAACACACTATGATAAACAATCATTAAAAGGCTTGCTATTTACCTTTAACGTTATATATACTTATTTAACTACCAATTCTCCCCAAAAGCCTTTCGCATAAAAAAATATTTACTTTCAACCTCTTTCCTAATTCTTGAGAATAAATAATATATTTTTGTTGCTTGCAAAGCAAACAGAAGTTCTTAGAGTACAAGTTACTTACCAGAGCTAACCTGCTGACTTAAAATTTTCAAACAATAGTTCACTTGATCACCTATGTCTGATAAAGCCTTGATATCTAAATCCAAAACCTCAATTATAGGTTTACTTAAACAATCTTTCTCGAATGAAAGCTTTGATTTGACAAATATGTCCATCAACAGAGCTGTTTTTTTACTGGCTATTCCGATGATGTTTGAAATGCTGATGGAATCGGTATTTGCCTTAGTCGACTTGTATTTTGTTGGCCATTTAGAACAAAGTGCTTACGCCATACAAAGTGTGGGACTTACGGAATCCTTACTCTCGATAATTTACGCGATATGTATTGGTATAAGTATGGCTGCAACGGCAATTGTAGCACGAAGAATTGGAGAAAAGGACAAAGTAAAAGCCTCGCAAAATGCTGCCCAAGCAATTAGTATTTCCATTGTAATAACAATTATTCTGAGCGTTTTAGGCTTTGTATACGCAAAAGAGTGGCTCTTGTGGATGGGAGCTTCGGAGGCCTCCGCAGAATACGGCTATGTATATACACGTATACTACTTGTCAGTAGTATCTCAATTATGTTGTTATTTTTAATCAACGGTATCTTCAGAGGAGCAGGAAATGCAGCTGTTGCGATGAAAAGCTTATGGTTTGGAAATATATTCAATATTATCTTGTGTCCTATTATGGTAAGAGGATGGTGGATATTTCCTGAAATGGGATTAGAAGGTGCAGCGTATTCAACAGCTATTGGTAGAAGTATGGGGGTGGCTTATCAAATCTATTACCTAACTCGAAAAGATTCTCTCATTCAGCTAAAATGGGTCTATTTTAAGGTACAATGGCAGATGATATGGAATATCATTAAAATAGCAGTTCCAGGTATGATTCAATATATGATATCCACTTGTAGTTGGGTTATTTTAGCGCGAATAGTTGCTCAAAGTGGTGGGGAGATAGGTTCTTCTGGATTCCTGACCTGTCTAAGGCTATTAGTGTTCTTTATCTTACCTGCATGGGGGTTGAGTAATGCCGCTTCAACTCTCGTTGGCCAAAACCTTGGAGATCTCAATCCTGATAAAGCTTATAAGTCGGTTATTGCTACCTTAAAATACAATATTATCTATATGGCTATTGTGACTGTTATCTTCTTTACTATGGCCGAATTATTAGCCTCTTTCTTTACGACTAATGAAGATATTAAAGCTGTGGCAAAACAAGCGATGTACATTGGCGCATCAGGTTTTATCGTATATGGTATAGGAATGACATTAATGAATGCCTTTAATGGTGCTGGAGATACTATTACCCCAACAATCATCAATATTATTGGCTTTTGGTTATTTCAAATTCCGTTAGCATATGCTCTAACTTACTACTTCAATATGGGACCCACAGGATCCTTTATAGCTATTCCCGCAGCAGAAATTCTTATCGCGATATTAGCTTTTGCTTTGTTTAAACGCGGCAAGTGGAAACTCAAAAAAGTATAAACACAAAATCCTCAATAAATAAGATATTTATTGAGGATTATTTTTATTGTATATTATTTCTAATTGCTGTATTCTGAAGCGCTGCGTATCATATCTACATGGGGGATATTATCTTCTAAATAGTCGTCAGAAGATGGTTTAAAACCAAATGACCCGTAGAATTTCTTTAAGTAACACTGAGCACCGATTTGAATATCCTGTTCACCAAACTCTTGAGCAATCTTTTCAATAGCAAGTTGCATTAAAACTCGACCATAACCGTCTTTTCTATAGTCTGGTGCAATAGCAACTCTGCCTATTGATATCTCAGGATAACTTAGTCCAGGAGGAACTATTCTTGCACAAGCGATTACCTTATCTTGATGTGTAGCATAAATGTGTAAACACTGTTTGTCCTTTCCGTCAATCTCTGGATAAGGGCAGTTCTGCTCTACAACAAAGATATCAGTTCGCAAACGCAAGATATCGTACAGTTCGTTGACTGTTAGTTCGTCAAACAATTTGGTGTGCCAGTGAATACTATTCATAACTAATACGTTTTAAATTCTACTGTTCAAAGTTATAATAATCCTTTTTTAATACAGAAAGATTAACAGTAAAAACACAATAATTTATATCCAATATAGAGTCTATTCTTAGAGCAACTCTGGAAAATAAGAACGTGCTATTAACAAAACCAAAACAGCAAATCCATTGTTGATCAAGTGAAATAAAAAGGAATACCAAAACCCGTAGCGAATGCGCACATATCCCATCATTATGCCTAATGCAAATTGAGGAAAGACTATCAAAGGAGATAAAATTAAAATCCTCGAGGTAATTTCTTCAAAATTAGTAATATGTATAAACCCAAAAATTAAAGTTAAAAGGTAGAATATGTAGGAAAAATAAGTGGTGTACAACTTCTTCAACACTTCTTTTTTCTTGCCTATAAGGTAAGTCAATACAACAAAAAGGCATAGTGTAACAATAGATAATCCATTTGCAACAGTTTCATTCAGTTTATCTACACTAAACAAAAAGTAAGCTGAAGTCAAAATAAACCCTATAAACAAGTAGCTCGGTTTAAATCGCATAGGCAATCGAAAACTTAATTCTTCAATAAATGGTCCTATTACAACAGCAAATAGAATAAAAGGAACCACGCCTAATTCATTTAAGACTAATTCTATTAAATCTGGTTCTGGAATATCCAATACCAAATCTAATATCTGTTGAAGAGCTACAATTGAAAAAAGACAAAGACCCCACAGTTTGAGCGTATTGAATAGCTTATACTGAGGAGAAAGAACAACTCCTTGTAAGTTGGGCTTCTTTGCGAATAAAAAGAAATCTGTTAATAATTCTTTTAGTGTCATTAGTAAATTTATAAAGTTATAACCAAGTTATAAAAAAAGCAGTAATTATTATAATAATAATCACTGCTCTATTTTTACTTTCTAAAAGAAATACCTAAATTTACCTATAAAGCTCCTACCAGGCTTTTGTAAACTAAAGTTATCATACACTACTTTGTCAAACATATTTCTACATTCTAAGGTAAATTGAAACTTTTGCTCTTTTCCGAAGGTATAAGTCGCGACAAAATCATGGGTAATTTGATCAGGTATTGTAAATTTTCCATCAGACTTAGATCCTAATGATGGCCAATAGAGGTAAAACTCTTTGATATACATCATAGCATAACCTAAACTAAGATTATCTTCTTTAAATATTTTATTAAAAGTATAGTTAGCATCTACATTTCCATATAAGTAAGGAATGTTTGGCAATCGATCTTTGTAAAGATTACTTGCTAAATTAGCAATCGTCTTTGTTTTATTAATTAAATTCTGATAAGTACCATTGACTCCAATATTAAAATTGTTTTTAAAGTAATATCGAATTTCACCCTCAATTCCCGTGTTTTGACTTGATGCTAAATTACCATAGGTTTGGTGGGTCTTATGTGTTGATAGTTCAGGACGGATAAAGTCTTCCGAATCCCTAAAGAAACCATTTAAGTCAATAGATATCAAGTGATTTTTCCCTAATTGTGGGCTATAGTTCACTCCCAAATTATAGTTATTACTTACTTCAGGATTCAGTTTGTTATTACCCGCAATATTTACCTTATCTCCAAAAAGCTCTACTGAAGATGGCAATCGAATACTCTTTTCAAAGGAGCTTTTAATTTGCAAATTATCTAACACAAATATAGATCCTGTAATTCCGTAACCAAAGTAATTGTGATCTGCACTATACCCCTTATAAGCAGTATCCCCCCACTTACCAGTTGGATTATATGAATCTGTATAATTAATTCTTTGATAATAATACTTTCCAAATGCAGTAATACTCCATTTTGTATTTGGTGTAAATTGGTAGCTTAAACCGTTTATATTCTTTAAAACTTCCGAAGGTTTATTCTTTATAATATCATCGGGATTGAGTTCATCTTCTCCTTTGCGTTTAAAGAAATTAATTGTATTGCTAAAAGAAAAATTGTGTTTGTCTCCCAGTTTATAGTTAATCACTGTAGCTACCATCCCATTGTTGTTTTTAAACTTATACATTGTTCGGTTTCGCTCTCCTCCCTTTTTGCCGTACAACTCCTCATAATCTATATAATCTTGTACCCAATTGTATCTTCTATACACAGTGTCTATCACTTGATCACTTCCCAGATTATAATTTGCATTTAATCGAACATCAAGTCCTTCAATAAAAAGATTCTTCTTTTCATACATCAAAGTTGGCATGACTATATCTCCTCTTTGATGAAGATTTCCAAAGACAGATTCCATCCTCGCTCCAGTTTGAATCTCTTTATAGTTCTGTCCTAAAGTTATTCCTATTGCTATTCGATCTGCAAAAGATTTATTTACTAAACCAATCTGACCGACAAAGTTTTCATTGTGATATTTATCGTGAAAACGCTTTACTTTTTTATTTCTTCCGACAATTGTTCCCGTATGGATATCGTTGACATTCACACGAACTTTATAATCGTTATCTGAATAATTTTGATAGGCATTTAACTGTGTATAAAAACCAGTCTTCTCATCTACATAGACAAAGTTTACGTTACTTCGATGAGTATTGAAAGAACCGTAAGAATAAGACATGTCCAAAGAAGTCTTATCATAGGTATTAGTAATGATGTTAATTGCTCCACCTAAAGCGTCAGATCCTAAACCAACAGGGACAACTCCTTTGTAAATCTCAATGCGATTTGCCAAATTGATTGGTATGTTATTTAATTGAAAAGCCGAACCAAAATTATCCATGGGTATCCCATCTATAAAAAACTTTATCTGGTTTCCAGAATATCCATTCAAAGAGACATTCATCGTAGATCCTACACCTCCATCTTCTCTTACTCTTACTCCACTTGTTTTATCAATTGCATGACCTATATCCATTGCACGTGAATGCAGCTTGACAGCGTCCAAAACAGAAACATTATAGGCCTTCTCTTTTATTTGTTGGTTCTTACTTTTAGCTAAAATGTTGATCTCAGATAAATTGTAATTATCGGGAATCAAAGGGATATTCAAAATAGTATTATCGCTTACTTGAATTTCTTTCTGATAATCGCGATAACCAATATAACTAACGTACACAGTGTAAGCCTGCCCTTTCTTTAAGTGGGGAATCTCATAATTCCCCTTTGAATTGGTCTGTCCAAACTTATTATTTTCTTTGATAACGACAGAAGCACCAATAATAGGTTCTGATTCGCTACCTTGGACAATCCCCCTTAGTATAGCCGTTTCTTGAGCAAACGCAGTAGAGCTAATAAACAAGAAAAATACAGCTAAGTATTGAATTAAAATTCTCATCTTCATGACGAATATATTTATATAGTAAAAAGACAACCTTATAGATAGATTGTCTTTTTACACAGTGATCAATTACAATTATTATTTAGAAGATAATTTTGATATTGCAGTGATTGTACCACCTTCAAGTTTTATTCCTTTTGTAGCTGTAGCTGTCTCTGCATCCATTTTGTAAACAAAACTTCCTTGATCTGTAGTCACCCCCACATAAACAGTTTTTCCATCCATAAGAGATAAATTGCTTTTATCAGAAAAACCTAAGTCTTTAATAGTTTCAGGTAAACCTTCAATCCACTTATAAGTTTTAGTATATACGTCTAAAGAAGCGTATTTTATTACATTGCTACTGTTGTTTAACTTATCATTTTCAAGGCGAGCAATAAACTTTCCTTTACCAGCATAAACTAAACCGCTAACAAAATAACCACTTGTAGCTTTTTCAATGTCCCAAAAATACTTGTCATCAAACTCTAAAGTTTTACCGTCAATTTTTAAAATTCCCGAAGGATTAGTAGAGATTAATTCCCCTTTTCCACCTAATACATTCGCACTTGAGAAAGCATATCCATCCCCTTTTTCATCTTGAAATAAACCATTTTTAAAATAAGCACCTATATATGAACTCTTATCACTTGTGATGACTTTATCCAAATTCATACTTGGATAATCGTATACAGCCACCCAAGCAGTATTTGCAAATGAAGTTCCCCAAACATCACCCGAGATTCCTCTCATTGAGAAATATGGAGCTAATAATTTATTTCCTATTTGAGTTAACCCACTAAAGTGTGCACGCTCACCGTTATTTGCTAATTCAACTGTATTTATAATACCTTGACTTACGATGTGATCTGAATCAGTATTTACAATATACCAAGGAGCGATTTCTACACCGCTACGAGGAACTTTCCACATGACAAAGTCATTATTCATTGCTCCATATACTTGCACCGTCTCCGTGACAAAATCATTCCCCTTAACTAACTTCCCCTTATTGTTTAAAGTGTAAACTGTTACTGCACCAGGATTACCTTGTCCATATAACAAACTGTAAAACTTATTCTTTGTTGTTAAGTAATAACGATATGCTCCATCTTGCTCAATACCATTATTGCTCAAGTTTACACTTCCACTTTCGATATCCTCTACTGTTAAAAGATAGTCAGCTACACCCTCATGCTCTAAAGAAGAAGCTGCTATTACGTAGCGCTCTACGTTTTCTGTCTCATTACCTCCTGTATTGTTATCTCCATCAGAAGAACTATTATCATCGCTACTGCAAGCGATAAATCCTGTAGTTAAACTCAATACCAGTAAAGATTTAATTATTCTGCTCATACTTATATTTATTTAGATTTGTTTTAAATAAAAGCAAATATAAAGTAAAAGTTAACATAAAATCAAATTATGCGAATAATTATTTTTACTAAGTCTAAATTATACAAAAAAGGGAGGTATTCATAAGTTGAATACCTCCCTTTAATACTATTGTAAATTATTATTAAAATAACCCCTTCAAAGCGTTCATTGCCCCTCCAAGGCCTTCTTTTCCTCCTGTTAATGAATCAAGTAAGCCTTTTGAATCGCCACCTCCAAAACTACTAATTAAATCAGTAATTTGGAATCCTGACTCTCCACCTTTAGACTTGCTCACAAGGCTTTCGATAATACCAGGAATCACTGATCCAGCAAAATTCTTTGCTATTCCTTCTCCAAGACCTAACTTGCTAGTCAAACTTCCTACTAAATTTGTTATCATTCCCATAACCATAGGATTTGACATTAAATTAGATGTTCCTCCTCCCAATAGACTTGTCAATGCACCTAAATCTCCACCAGAAATACTATCCTTAAATCCATTAATAATACTATCTCCTGTTTCTTTTGTTACAGCACCTGCAAGATCTGTAGAGATACCCGCTTGGCTAATTTCTTTTGAACTTACTTGTTCAATCAATTTAGTAATCTGATCTATCATAACTTTTTTATTTGTTAAGCTAAAACTACTAAATTAATTTCTCAATAATTGCATTTTTTCAATTATTTCATCCCAGATTAACATTTTACTCACATCTGTCGAAGTATTTATATTTGGAGATAGAGAAAACGCAGGTTGCATTAAAACTTGTATAGCAGGTTTTGGCTCTTCTTCAAAACGGTCAACTCCCGCAAACAAAAGTCGTTCTTCATTTGCCATATCTACTAATGCTACCTCATTTACAGCTTCTGGATAGGCACAATTGATAACCCCCATAAGATGATGAGCTTGATCAAAAGATTCTTTATTTAATACATAACGTTCAAAGTGTCTTGTATGAACAGTCAAAAAGTGAGCATCATGAACTACTTTTTCAATTGGAGAACTATCCAATTCTACTCTAAACTGAACATTATTTGGCAATACATAATCAGCTCTCAAACTATCAATATCCTTATCACAGTACAAAACATGCATACCAAGAGCTAATGCCTTTTGAGCAACTAATTCACCTGCTTTGCTCATTCCTATTATACCCAATGTTTTCCCAGCTAATTCTATTCCAGTACTATAGGATTCTTGCAGTGATTTAAAACTGCTATCCCCTTCCAGAGGCATATTCCGATTAGACTCTTGCAACAACCTACATCCCGTAAACAAATGAGCAAAAACCATTTCAGCTGTAGCATTTGCCAAGGCTTCCTCTGCCCATACCACATGGATACCCTTTGATGAAATATAGTCAATTAATTCGAGCTCAATTGAAGTCCCTGCATACACAATCACTTTCAACTCTTTTAATTCATTTATCATTACTTTATTAAGCAAAGTACCGTTCTGCAAAAGCAATCCTTCTATTTTATTCTTATGGATGTAATTAAATAATTGTTCGTGAGCAACACGCACTTCTACAATCTCGTAACCAATTTTCTCAAGCGCTAATTTGACCTCTTGAGATATTCCATCATTAGCTAATATTTTCATCAATGACAATTAATAATAATTAGATTTTGTGTTTGACTTCCCGTAAAACCTCAACCAAAGCGGTAACGCTATTAAGAGGTAAAGCATTATACAGCGATGCCCTATATCCACCAAGAGTGCGGTGTCCACGTATATTTTTTATTCCTGCTTCAACGCACATTTCATCAAACAATTTGTCAATACTACTATGGACAAAATCAAAAGTTACATTCATTTTAGAACGAGAGTCACTTTCAGCAATACCTCGAACAAAATCAAGAGAATCAATTGCCTCATACAGAGTAGCTGCCTTCTTAATGTTGACCTTCTCAATTGCCTCTACCCCACCTAAACTTTTTAACCATCTTAAATTCAAAAGCGTAGTATAAATGGCGAATACATTTGCAGTGTGATACAAACTCCCTTTAGAAATGTGTTCTTGATAGTTTAACATATTGGGAATAAAACGAACCTTATTGTTAAGTACTCCTTTGCGAATAAAAACTACACTTAAACCAGCAGGTCCGATATTCTTCTGTGCACCAGCATAAATGACATCAATCTTGTTATAATCAAATACCCTTGAATAGATATCAGAACTCATATCGCAAACGATAGGACAATTAGCCTGTGGAACATAATCAAATTGTGTCCCATAAATAGTATTATTCGAAGTAAAGTGCAAATAATCTAAAGACGAAGTTTCTACAATACCCTTAGGAATACTCTTGAACTCATTGTTTTCAGAACTTGCTGTAATCTTGACTTGTCCAAACTGATGCGCTTGCTCAATAGCTTTAGAGGCCCATACACCAGTATTAATATAACCTGCCTTTGTGGAAAGCATATTATAAGGTATCCTCAAAAACTCCATACTTGCTCCGCCCTGTAAAAACAAGACATCATAATCCCCTTTATCCAAGCCCAAAAGATCCAAAGCTAAATGACTAACCTCATCTAATACAGCTAAAAAAGCTGAACTACGATGCGAAATAGACAAAATAGACATACCTGACCCGTCAAAGTCGATTAGAGCTTGCGCTGCTTGTTGATAAACAACTTCAGGAAGTAAACAAGGTCCAGCACAAAAGTTGTGTATTTGACTCATGTTATAAGTTTAGCAAAAATTCTAAAGTATCCACATTGTCAGCATAATCCCACAGATTAGGCTCTTGTGTCTTTCCAAAAGGAATACTTCCCTCTACTAATCCATTTGAAACTACGCACTGAATTTTTTCACTATCCTCTCTCAAACGAGATTGAACAGTATCCAAATCATCATAATATTCAAAAAACACAGAAGATATTGGCGAAGAATAACCTTTGTCCTCTTTCACAGTAAGAAAACCGTTATCTAATATTTTAAAATCGCTCATCAGAAAAACGGCTTTGTTATAATCGTAATTATTAGAATACTTTTCGTACTCAATCACATCCTTATACTCAAACATTCCTTGATAAAAACCATCAAAATTAAAACCTGTAGGAACAAACAACTTGGAAACATTACGACATCCAAGCCCATAATAAGTAAAAACGTCTTT
Source organism: Myroides sp. LoEW2-1 (assembly GCF_009767705.1). Taxonomy (NCBI): domain Bacteria; kingdom Pseudomonadati; phylum Bacteroidota; class Flavobacteriia; order Flavobacteriales; family Flavobacteriaceae; genus Myroides; species Myroides sp. LoEW2-1. Next base: position 19,545 of record NZ_WSPP01000108.1, read on the forward strand.
ACCTAAAGCAACCATATCCTCATGAGATTCACTACCATCTAAAACAGCAACTGAATTTCTATTCTTGCGGATTATATTGGGAACTTTGCTAAAGTAGTAATCAAAATATCTTGCTGTATTATTACTTCCTGTAGCAATAACAGCATCGAAATCCTCTAACTTACCTTCGTTAAACACAATTCTATCAGCAAAGTTTGGTTCGATAGCCATAATATACTTCACTAAAAGAGGTAAAAGTTTTTGGTCATTAGAAGATAACTTAACCACGGCAATATTACCACTCATTAAAACCGATAAGAAATCGTGAAATCCTACTAAAGGTATATTACCAGCCAAAATCAAGCCTACTTTCTTCATAGGTTCTAATGTAAAATCATACTTAGAACACCATTGATCAATATTTTCTTGCGTTAAAGCATCTGCCCATGAACGAATTGAAGTTAAAACTTGTTCTTCTGTAAACCATCCATTATAATTTACAGAACTATAAATTAATTGCTCAAATGCAGAAAAAAATTCGTCATTATGACAAACATCATTGTTTTTTATAAATTCATTTGTAGTAAATTGGCTTAAAAAAGCACCTAATTTAACAAATGTATTTTTTTTAACATCTAAATTCATATTGATTTGTTTGTGAATACTTTTGGGTGTAAATTTGCATACAAAGTTAATACATATAAAACAAAATATAAGCTATGGCAATCATTATAACAGACGAATGTATCAATTGCGGTGCATGTGAGCCAGAATGCCCTAACACAGCGATATACGAAGGAGCAGATGACTGGAGATACAAAGATGGTACAGCCCTTAATGGAAAAGTGGTCTTACCTGATGGAACAGAAGTAGACGCTGATGCGGCACAAGAACCTGTATCAGACGAATTCTACTATATCGTACCTTCAAAATGTACTGAATGTAAAGGATTTCACGAAGAACCACAATGTGCGGCAGTATGCCCAGTGGATTGTTGTATTCCAGATGACAACCACGTAGAAAGTGAAGAAACGTTATTACAACGTCAAGCCTTTTTACACAAACACTAAAATATTATTTGAGAAAAGCTGTTCCTTTCGAACAGCTTTTTTTATGTTCTTCTTACACTCCATTCTCAATTATAAAACACTAAATATTTTCTAATTGGATCGGAATCGAAATCGGATATTCGTAAAGATTACCATATAAATCTTCATCAAAATAAGTCTTGTCAATAGGCTCACTATTAACTACCTTAGATAAAGCGGCTATAATTTGATACTTGTTTTGCTCTGATAAATTGTACTTATCCAAGTCATTAAAATAAATATTCCACTTATTTGTCTTTGGGTCTGCAACAATCATCAACCTTATATTAACTTTCTCATCTTGCCCTAATTCCAAACTGGCCACTTTAAAAAGCTTGTGATACATATCACTATATAGCCTCTTAAACTTATGCTTAGGAAAATTCACTCTTGAATACTTCAGACATCCATTGTCATTGACAGTTTCTCCTTCTGAATTAAGACATTTTAGGCGAACAGAGTTTCCCTCTTTCTCCTTTTCCTCAATATATCCACCCTTGAGGAACTTTCTGCTAATCATTCTGCTGTTTCTGTAATTCTTATCTTTGAAAAAGAACACTTTTGTAGATACCAATATAGCCTCACTGTCAGCTTGACTCACTCCTCTCTTGTACTTTGACAACGTATACTGATAAACAGAGTCCTTTAGCTGAACTCCTTCATACGCTATTTTATGCTCCCATCCATCGACCGAATCCGTAGGATAAATAGCTTTAAAATAACGAGTAAATTGAGTATCCTTTTGCTGCTGAACTAATTCTTTAATCAAATCATGACCTGAGTAAACTTTATCTGTTTTATCAAACACGGCCTTTAAGCTCTGACCATACACTATGAACGAGCAAAAAATTAAGCTCATAGTAAATAAATATCTTTTCATTATAATTATTTAAACTAATTAAAAATAATAAACTTTTACAAAGATATAATTATTCGCATATTGAACAATTCAAAAATCAAACTATTCATAATAACTCTAAATAACAACCAAAGAATATTCAGACAATCTACAAGAGCTTGGTATACATCATTTACAATAAAAAAGAAAGATTGAAATGTAAATCCAACTGAAAGACCTTGATTTCACCTCAGGTAAATCTAATACGTTCATTAATCTCACTAACCTAATTTTAATGGATTAACACACCTTTATTCTCAAAAACACAAATACTATAGTAGAAATAAAATAAAAAGAATCTTATATAGTGCAAACTAAAATAAAGCAACTCTAAAACTCTATGGATATATCTGATTATAATTGATAGACTCCCCCATTTTAAACTATACTTATCAATAACTAATAAACTAATTGTACCACTATTCTACAAAATAAAGGGCTACACTTAAAAAGCAATGTTTCAAATACCTCAACCTAAAAGAACTAATTAACTATATTCATACATCAAAGAATCATTTAAAAAACTAAAACACCACTTAATTAGCTGTATATAATCCACTTAATAATAAAAAAAACTAACTTTAAAAGAATTACAGAACTAAAAAAACGCGAATTATGAAAAATCTCAAAAGTTTATTACTCATTTTACTAACGCTAAGTAGCACATTAGCTTTTGCTTCATCTCCGACAATAAGACTATGGGGAGGTGGAATGTTTGGACTATCTATAGGTTCTATTCTTGCTGTATATCTATCGTGGAAACGCAATAAATCCATTTTATGGGCGATTATTCACTTCATCTTTGGATGGCTATATGTAATCTATAACCTATTGACAAAAAAATAAAAAAGGCGGTCCAGCATTAGGACCTCCTTTTTAATCTATTTTCATACGTGCCCAATTCAATACATCTATGTATAAGATACTGCGGCGGTAATATTTATTCTTAAAAAGATCTTGAGCTTCAACAACAAAAGAAGTAAATAGTTTTTTCTGTTGATCGGGATAAATATGTGATAACCCCTCAAATAACTTCATAAAAGAATCGTGAATAGGCGTGTGATTCTTCATCTTTAAAATAAGCAACTTATTTGCCTTCACATACTCGTCATACTTCTCATCATTTCCAGAGTCAAACTGAGCCATCAAGGATAAGATTCTCGTGTGAAACAACAAGTCCTCTTGTACAGCATGTCGGGTATTAAACAAAATCATATTGGTATACTTTAAGGAATCTTCATATTTCTTATAACCAAAATACAAAGCAGCTACTTTGAAATACAACACCAAAAAGTGATGCTCATCTATCATATTCTTATACTCATTCAATCCTCTCTGCAATTGCTTAACGAACAACAAACTTCCATCATAAGTCTGTTTGATAAACTCAATATTCAACTTATTGCTAAACTGCAGTAAAAAAGCTTGTGAATCAATATTCTCCGATTGTGGAAAAGTGTCAACATTAAGTACGTTTTCCAATCTATTATTCCAATATAAATAGCGCTCCACAGATTTAAACATCAAAATCAATTTAAACAAATAGGAGTTTCCTTTCAAATACCAAATTGGGTGACTCTGTATCATCTTAGGGTGATTGTAAAACAAGTTAACCCACGACAGAGAATAGCGATAAGCCCCTCGATAATCTTGAATTAAAAAACACCTCCAGACATGAGCCTTGAAATACCACAGTTTTTCGCGAAAACTAAGAACGTCAAAATTTATATCTAACAATTGATCTTTAAAATGAGAAATAATCCGTTGTTTATCCTCCTCGCTTTTCGCGTAACCAGAGGTGAGCATTTCACTGTAAAACTTAAGCGAGAGATTTGACAAACGAGTAGCATAGACATATTGTTTACTCAACCTGTCCGACTGTTCTATAAGTTCATCCGCACGCCCTGCAATACTACGGGTGATGTACTGTGACTCAATTACTTTTTCGAGTTCAATAATCTCCAGAGCTAACGTTTTTTCCTCTAAATCAAAAGCAAGTAATTTTGCTTTATCTAATATCTTCAAACTTTGTTTATGCAATCCCTTTTGATACAAAATAGTAGCAAAATCGAGCTGTTCACGAATCTGAATGCGCACGTTCTTCTTACTTGGGTTCATGCGCAAACTACTCAAAATAGAACGATACAAATTTGCTTTCAAATTTGAAAGTTGCTGTTTTGTCGTAATCCCCTGCTTTAAAATCAGTTGTTCATCGTAATATTCCATCTTATCTAAGGCATTAAACAACAAGATAAACTTTGCATCCGAATTGTTCTGAAGGCGATTTACGTATAGTGTAAACTGGCGTTTTTCAGAGCGATTAAGTGATTTTATCAAAACAAAAAGGGAGTCTTTACTATAATTTGGCATTGTAATTAATTATCTTATAATTCATTTGTTTTCAATAGTTTGGTTAAAAAAATAAATGATTAGGCATTGTATTTTAATTTACTTGACAATTTAGAAATAAATTCCAAATCTACACATTTGTTCAAAGTTATTTATAAAACCAATCATTATGAAAACGGAAAAAATAGAGATTTTTGACACTACACTACGAGATGGAGAGCAAGTACCTGGTTGTAAATTAGATAAGAACCAAAAACTATATATCGCTCAAAAACTCGACGAACTCGGTGTAGATGTCATAGAAGCTGGTTTTCCAATTTCAAGCCCAGGAGATTTTGATGCAGTACAAGCCATTTCTAAAATTGTAAAAAAAGCAAAAGTATGTGCCTTAACACGCGCTAATACAAAGGACATTGACAGTGCTGCACAAGCTTTACAATATGCACAAAAACCGAGAATACACACAGGAATAGGAACTTCAGAATCACATATTAAGTACAAGTTCAATACAAGCCAAGAAGATATTTTAAATAGAGCAGCAGAAGCAGTACACTATGCCAAAAAATATGTAGAAGATGTAGAATTCTATGCCGAAGATGCAGGCCGTACAGATAATGCCTATTTGGCAAAGGTATGCGAAGCAGTTATTCAAGCAGGTGCTACAGTAATTAATATACCAGATACTACTGGATATTGCTTACCTGCAGATTATGGCGCAAAAATAAAGTATTTGAAAGAAAACGTAAAAGACATAGACAATGTCACCCTTTCTTGTCACTGCCACAATGATTTAGGAATGGCTACAGCAAATTCAATTGCAGGAATTATAAATGGAGCAAGGCAAATTGAATGTACGATTAATGGCATAGGTGAAAGAGCTGGTAATACGGCTTTGGAAGAAGTCGTCATGATTCTAAAGCAACATGAAAAATTGGGATTCTACACAGATATAAACAGCGTCATGTTGAATGAAATGAGTCAATTGACTTCGACAACAATGGGTATGTTGGTACAACCCAACAAAGCTATAGTAGGATCAAATGCCTTTGCACATAGCTCAGGGATACATCAAGATGGAGTGATCAAAAGACGAGATACTTACGAGATCATAGACCCAAGAGATGTTGGTATCAATGAATCAGCTATCATTCTTACTGCGAGAAGTGGACGTTCTGCTTTGGCATATAGATTTAAGAATATAGGCTATGACGTTACTAAAAAAGAACTCGACGTACTATATGACTATTTCTTAAAAGTGGCCGATGTCAAAAAAGAAGTAACAGAGAAAGATTTGTTTGCCATCATGCATACTTTTTCTCAAAATCATTTGATCAACCGTACAGCTTAAGTAAAGTAAAATGGGGAAAACAGCAAAAACACTATTTGACAAAGTATGGGATGCTCATGTAGTAGAACGAATAGAGAACGGTCCTGAAATCATATATATAGATAAACACTTAATACACGAAGTAACAAGTCCTCAAGCATTTAAGGAACTGGAAAAAAGGGGAATAGACATTTTCAGACCGAAACAAATCTTGGCTACTGTAGATCACAATGTTCCTACGCTTAATCAAGAGTTGCCTATAAAAGATGAATTGTCAAAACAGCAAGTTGAACAATTAGCTCACAATTGTCAAAAGAACGGGATTACCTACTATGATCTTGGACATCCTTATCAGGGAATTGTACATATCATCGCTCCTGAATTGGGAATTACTCAGCCGGGAATGAGTATGGTATGTGGAGATAGTCACACCTCTACGCATGGCGCTTTTGGAGCTATCGCTTTTGGGATAGGAACAAGTCAAGTTGCACAGGTATTTGCCAGTCAATGTGTACTTATGAACAAACCAAAGTCGATGAGAATAACAGTTTCAGGTAAACTATCACAGTATGTGCAACCCAAAGATGTCATTCTCTATATTATATCTCAAGTAGGTACAGACGCAGGTACAGGTTATTTCTGTGAATATGCTGGAGAGGTATTTGAACAAATGAGTATGGAAGGACGTATGACGATATGCAATATGAGTATTGAGATGGGTGCTCGCGGAGGTATGATCGCACCAGATCAAACGACATTTGACTATTTAAAAGACAAAGTATTTGCACCAAAAGCAGAAGAATGGACTAAAAAAATTAATTATTGGAAGTCTCTGCCAAGTGATAAAGATGCAGTATTTGACAAAGAATACCACTTCAATGCAGAAGATATCCAACCAATGATTACTTATGGGACAAATCCAAGTATGGGAATTGCAATAGATCAAACCATACCAGCTATCAAAACCAAATCTGAAGAAAGAGCACTAACCTATATGGGGCTATCACAAGGGCAAAAATTAGATAGTATTGCGGTCAAACACATTTTTATAGGAAGTTGCACCAATGCGAGGATAGAAGACTTTAGAATAGCAGCATCTTACATCAATGGAAAACAAATTGCCAAAGACGTAAATGCTTTGATTGTTCCCGGATCCCAACAGGTAGTCCAGCAAATTAAAGAGGAAGGATTAGACAGCGTATTTGAGCAAGCAGGCTTTATCATTAGGCAACCTGGTTGTTCTGCATGCCTGGCTATGAATGAAGACAAAATACCTGCAGGAGATTACTGTGTTTCTACTTCCAATAGAAACTTTGAAGGAAGACAAGGACAGGGCTCGCGCACTTTACTTGCAAGTCCACTGACAGCGGCAATTGTAGCTATTGAAGGAAAGATTTCGTACACTAAACTTTACGATTATGCAAGCGTTAATTAAATTAGAATCAACAGCTGTCCCTTTAGCGACAGAAAATATAGACACAGATCAAATCATTCCTGCTCGATTTCTAAAAAGTATTACTCGAGAAGGATTTGGAGAAAACTTATTCAAAGATTGGAGATATCATCAAGACAATACTCTCAAGGAGGACTTTGTCTTAAATGACAAAAAATATAAAGGAGAAATCCTAATTGCCGGAAACAACTTTGGTTGTGGGAGCAGCAGAGAACACGCTGCTTGGGCATTGACAGATTATGGTTTTAAAGTTGTTGTAAGTAGTTATTTTGCAGATATTTTTAAAGGGAATGCTTTAAATAATGGGTTATTACCAATCACTGTTAGTTCTGAATATCTGCACTACTTACTTCAAACAGTTCAACGAGAACCTTTGACCAAAATTAAAATTGATGTGGAGGCACAAACCATAGAAGTAAATGAACAAAAGCACAACTTTGAACTTGATCCTTATAAGAAGATATGTCTTCTACACGGATACGACGATATTGACTATTTACTAAGTCAAAAGAGCAAAATAGAAGCTTTCGAGCACAACAACCAAAACAATTAATTATGACAAAAAGTTACCAAATCGCAGTACTTTCTGGAGATGGTATAGGCCCAGAAGTAGTAAAAGAAACTATAAAAGTATTAGACGCTGTCTCACAAACTTATGTTTTTGAGCTACATTACCACAATGCCTTAATTGGAGCAGTGGCAATAGACCAAGCAAATGAGCCCCTACCTGAGCATACTATAGCAGTATGCAAAAGAACAGATGCTGTGTTATTTGGTGCTATTGGCGACCCTAAATATGACAATGACCCCAATGCTGCAGTGAGACCGGAACAAGGTTTACTTGCCCTACGAAAGGAATTAGGGTTATTCGCCAATATTAGACCTGTCAAAGCTTACAACAAGCTAATTAACCAAAGTCCTTTAAAAGAAAATATTATTCAAAATACAGATCTAGTTATTTTTCGTGAATTAATTAGTGGGATATACTTTGGCCAAAAGAGTATATCCGCAGATGGGCGAGCTGCTTCAGACCTTTGCTCCTATTCACAAGATGAAATCGAAAACATTGCACACCTAGCTTTTCAAGCCGCAGATAAAAGAAACAAAAAACTTACCCTAATTGATAAAGCCAATGTTTTAGAAACATCGAGATTGTGGAGAAGAGTAGTGCAATCCTTAGCAGCTCAATACCCAACTGTAGAGGTTGAATATATGTTTGTAGATAATGCAGCAATGCAACTAATTTTGAACCCTAAACAATTCGACGTAATCTTAACAGAGAATATGTTTGGTGATATTATTTCAGACGAAGCCAGTGTAATCGGTGGATCTATTGGACTACTACCTTCTGCATCGATAGGAACGCACACAGCGCTATTTGAGCCTATTCACGGATCATATCCACAAGCAAAAGGCAAAGGTATTGCCAATCCAATCGCATCTATTCTCAGTGGTGCAATGATGTTAGATCACTTAGGAGAACACGATGCTGCCGAAGCGATTAGAGATGCTGTATTACACACAATTAACGAAGGAGTGCTAACTCCTGACTTAGTCAAAGAATCAACTTATAGTACAACTGATGTAGGCAATAAAATTGCCAACCACGTGCGTTTTAGAACGGGTCATCGATATCAGGATAACATGACTCACAGCAAGTCAACTATCATATAATAGTTCTTATATTGTTAAAATTATTTTTAACCTTCTAGTTTTTGGGACAAGTCTACCTCTAATCAAGGTAGACTTGTTGTTTTTTATACATTACAATAGTAGAAATGTCGGATCAGCTTAAAAAGTCTTTGAAGAAAATGTAAAAGAACAGTTCTCCCCTCTATTACAAAGTGCCGCAGTACAAAAACAGTTCTTACCTTCTTTCGCAATACCCACCTTCAACAGTACTCAAATAGAAGAAATAAAAGCCTAACAGTAAAACAATTTCAAAGGAAAAGACAATTGCGCGAATCAATCTCCTTCAGTACAATTCACTTTAAACTGCTTTCACAATACGTCAGTATATGAAGACATTTTACAACGAGAAAAATCAGTCAAACTACGTATGCAATTTCTTCATTAAACTACTAAATAAACAGCTAAAGTGATATCGAGCAATTAAAACTTTACTGTAAAAGAAAACTGATTGACTACATTTTTAAGGTAGTTAGCCAAAAAACATCGCTACTTCAAGAGTGATTAGGTACTAAGTTGATCGCACTTCCTTTAGGTATTCTTGCGGTATGCTGGGGGTTTTCTTCGGAAAACGCCCCCTTTTGCGAGGAAAACCCCCAAGAAACCGCAAGGAAACCGCAAGAAAGTCCTAAGAAAACACTTCTACTTGTTGAATCAAAGGAGCTCATAATTAGCATCTCAGTGTTACAACCAACAAGAAAGAATTAAGATTAAGTGCATTCATTAATTCAAAAACATCAAAAAACATCAAAAAGCATTACTAAAGCAGATTAGGAGCTTAAAACAAACACGACAAGCCAAATATTCATTTCTTTAGTAATTAAAACATTAATGAGACTACTGGTTCTATTAATGCTAATAACAAATTCATTCGTATTAAGTAAAGAGAAATAAGAATCAGGAGTTTATCCTTTTAAAGTAAAAGTTCATTTTACTTAGTTTTGGTCTTTTGATATGAATTCGAAATAAACTACTTCTTGTAAAGTACAAAATGAAAATAGCCCCTTAACGGAGCTATTTTTCTACCAAAAACTAAAAAATGTAAGATGCTTACACAATTTATTATTTTAAATATCTTAATCTAAGATTCGAACTGGTCTATTATCATCGTTGATAGCAACTAAGGTAAATACACCACTAACTACTTCAACGCGTTCGATATCTTTCATTTTTTCTCTAAATACATTCACGCGAATGCGAATACTTGTATTGCCAATTGACTCGACATTACCTACCATTTCAATCAGTGAACCAGCAGGTATTGGCTTTAAAAAATCAATTTTATCAGCATTGACAATTACAAAGTTCTTGCGGCAAAAACGCGTAGCTGTCATAAAAGCAGTTTCTGTCATCATCAAAATTACCCTACCCCCAAACATCGTATTATGATGATTTGTTATTTCAGGAAACACCACTTTAAAAACACGTGTTTCAGCTTGTTGCATTTGTAATTCGATTGATTCAGATACTACCATTAATTCAAACTTATATTGATAAAATATCAGATGAGAAATAAAGGAACCCTATAATTAGTAAACAATAATAAATTGGGAAAGGAAACAAATGAAAAGAGAAGTGAATACAATAAAAACACCATTGTAAAAACAATGATTGCATTAAGGATATTCAACTCTGACATAAGCTCTAAACCGCGAAAGCATGGTCTACTAAAGATAGGCAGGTCTCCTGACTTGTAACATTCTTTTACCGTCCTTCCCATCTACACATAGACAGTGGAACACTATAAGGGTAAAGAATTTTAAGTTACTTACAGTTGCGCGACAGTTCGTGATTTACACACGATTCCCTTTTCGTATACAGCTAAGTATAACCTTTCTTTGTTGATATTTTAATTCCTATTTTGGAATCTTGACAGCGAAGATAAGCAAACTTTGCGAATAAACTATCTTATAGCTTAAAATTACTGACCTACCTACTGACCAATCAGAAGGACTTCTTCCCCATACAGCAAAAAAAAGAGACCCAGTTGGGTCTCTTTCCAAGGCTAAAGTTGTTTTTTAAGTTCTTGTGCCTTATTGATATCTTGATAAATCTTAATCGTCTTCATCGTAGTAAATGATTTCATCTTTTCTAACATATACTTAGCATGAGTAGAATTTGCCTCGTCAATCTTTAACTTTCGCTTCTGTGACGGATTTGACCATGTATAGTAATAGGGTTGATTATTCTCTATTGCAACAGCTCCGATTGAATCTGCTATAAAATTGTAATCATTAATAGCAAAGTGATATTTGCTCTCATTGCCAAATAAATTGTCCCCTGTATACGTATAAATGGCTTCAGATAGACTCAAATTAAAAAGGGTAGGAAATATATCTTTATGAGAAGATACTCTCTCTTGATCAAAATTACTTGGTTTATACTTCTCTGGAATATAAAACAAAATAGGCACACTTCGCTTGAGGAAACCTTCTTCAGGAGAATATTCGAAAACTTGGCGAATATTGTGATCTCCAGAAGCTGCTATTATGGTATTCTCACCTAATGGAGAGTTCCTAACTTCTTCAATCAACTTAGCAAGCATTGCAGCACCATATTGATGAGAGTAAAAGTTGGCATAAGCTGTTTGCTCATCAACTCTTATCTTTTGTTTTAAACTATCTGGCATGACGATAGGTTGCGTTGTGTAACTTTTAGGAACAACAAAAGGCGTATGATTACTGATTGTCAAACCAAAAATGAATTTTGGCTTTCCATCATCTACTTTCAATTTATCTAAAATGTAATCCATTAAATAACCATCGTGAACCCCCCAAGCAAATTCTTCGGCACCAGGATAGGATTCTAAAATATTATTCTTTCCTTCGATGTAATCAAAAGACTGTTTTTGAAGCATCTTATCGATATTACGCCAAGATATACTCGCTCCTGTCAAGAAATACGTATCGTATCCCTTACTCTTAAAGGGAAGTGTAATAGCACTGCTAAAAGGAGTGTCAAAATACACAGATTGGGATATAATCGTCTTTGGTGTACCTAATATAAAATTCTCTAAAGTCTGTATCGTACCATTATAAGCTGATAAGCTATTCTTAAAATAGTATAGGTCATCTAATTGACCTGCCAGATCTCCGATAAGATTAAATTCTTTTGAATTCATGTCAAAGTAATGATTACTCATACTCTCCATCTGTAAGAATATAACATTAGGAGGATTTTGCTCTAAGAATTCACTATAGGCAGTCTTTCGCTCTAAATTATTGTCAAACAAATCAAGCTGCTCTCCTTTATAGTGCTGTAAAACACCAAGCAAACTTTCGTAACCATTAGCTTTTAATTCACTTTCAATATCGGGGTTTATCCTATTTTCCTTGCGTTCTGAGTTGGCAAACTTTAAACTATAAAGCGCATTATAACACAGTGAATTAACAAACTCATTAGCTGTAATATTAGTGTGCTCTCTGCGAAGCGTAAACACTCCTACACTTCCACGCATCCCAACAAAAACTAAAGGAAATAACAATAGTAAAACAAGTGATAAAGCTTTACTCTGTTGTATTATAGGACGTGCCAATGATTTCTTTACTCTTTTCGAAACAAATAACAACCCTACAATTGCAATCACATAAGTAATTAATATTTTGAAGATAGGATAATCCGTCCATACTGAATTCAATACAGCTGTAGTATCATCTTCAAAAATACCGAAGAACAAGAGATTGATATGAGATTGGAAAAACTGATAGAAAAAATAGTCTATAATAATAAGTGATAAAAACACTACTAATACAAAGATTAAGTAGTACTTGATAAAGCTACCGTAAAAGCGACTATATCCTATATTAAAGCGCTTGGGTAAAAATAAAGATATAAGCCATAATAAAACAACTGGTAAAAATCCATAACAGATCGCTGAAACGTCAAAGCGAGCTCCGACAATAAAAGCCTCTATTACTCCTACCTTATATGAAGACAAATCAGTGAAATTCCCGAAGGTGATTAAAAAACTCAATCTACCGAGGAAAAAAACAAATAAAAAGTATAAAAAATACTTTAGTCCGTTTAGACTTAAACGACGGAACAAATCTAAATTCATTACAAAAATTGTTTTACTTTTTTTCAAAAAGCAAAAGTAACAATAAGATAACATTAAATTAATATTGTTTCCACATTCTTTTCTTTCCTATATTTGAAGTGCTTACGAACAAAAAGTAAAATATTTTTAAAAAAGGTTTTGTAAGAGAAAAAAGACTTTATATATTTGCACTCGGTTTTGGAGATACGTATCTTTCAAAGCTGATCATGAAATAGTTAAAATTTAAGATTTAAAGATAAAAGCAATGAGCAAGAGAACGTTTCAACCATCAAATAGAAAAAGAAGAAACAAACATGGTTTCATGGATAGAATGTCTACTCCTAACGGTAGAAAAGTATTAGCTGCAAGAAGAGCTAAAGGAAGACATAAATTAACTGTTTCTTGTGAAACAAGACATAAAAAATAATGTTTTAAGAAAGCATAAATAAAGGTGTTACTATTGTTCGTAACGCCTTTTTTTATACTCTGTCTTAACGCAACGCACAATATCACATCACACACACTACAACACTAAACTTACTTTATATTTAATTTGTTTAATTTATAAAGTAGAAAAACAACACAAAAATGCCTAAAGACACTTCTATCAAAACGGTACTAATCATTGGTTCAGGACCAATTATTATCGGACAAGCTTGTGAATTTGATTACTCAGGTTCACAGTCAGCGAGATCATTAAAAGAAGAGGGAATTAAAGTTATCTTGGTTAACTCTAACCCTGCTACAATTATGACTGACCCTTCTATGGCAGATCATATTTACTTAAAGCCATTAACAACAAGATCGATTATCGAAATTCTTGTTGCACACCCAGAAATTGATGCTGTATTACCAACTATGGGAGGACAGACAGCATTAAACCTTTGTCTTGAATGTGACGATAAAGGAATTTGGGCTGACTTCGGAGTACGTTTGATTGGAGTGGACATTAATGCAATTAACATCACTGAAGATCGCGAGCAATTCAAACAACTTTTAGAGAAGATAGACGTTCCTGCAGCTCCTGCAAGTACAGCTACTTCTTTCTTAGAAGGAAAAGAGATCGCTCAAAAATTTGGTTTCCCATTAGTTATTCGTCCTTCTTTTACCTTAGGAGGTACTGGAGCTGCTTTCGTTCACAAAGAAGAAGACTTCGACGATTTATTAACCTATGGACTAGAAGCCTCACCTATCCACGAAGTTTTAATTGACAAAGCTTTACTTGGGTGGAAAGAGTACGAATTAGAATTATTACGCGACAAAAATGATAACGTAGTAATCATCTGTACTATTGAGAATATGGACCCTATGGGTATCCACACTGGAGATAGTATCACTGTAGCACCTGCTATGACATTATCAGATAGAACATTCCAAAGAATGCGTGACCTATCAATCAAGATGATGCGTAGTATCGGTAACTTCGCAGGAGGATGTAACGTACAGTTCGCTGTATCACCAGACGAAAAAGAAGATATCGTAGCTATTGAGATTAACCCACGTGTATCTCGTTCTTCTGCATTAGCTTCTAAAGCGACTGGTTACCCTATCGCTAAGATTGCAACTAAGCTTGCCTTAGGATATACACTTGATGAATTACAAAATCAGATTACTAAATCTACTTCAGCTTTGTTCGAGCCGACTTTAGACTATGTAATCGTTAAAATACCTCGTTGGAACTTTGACAAATTTGAAGGTGCTGATAGAACATTAGGTCTTCAAATGAAATCTGTAGGTGAGGTTATGGGTATCGGACGTTCGTTCCAAGAAGCTTTACACAAAGCAACTCAATCATTAGAAATTAAACGAAATGGTTTAGGAGCAGACGGTAAAGGATACACAAACTATGATCAAATTATCGATAAACTTACTCACGCAAGTTGGGATAGAGTTTTCGTAATCTATGATGCCATCCAACACGGTATTCCATTAAGTAGAATTCACGAAATCACAAAAATAGACATGTGGTTCTTAAAACAATACGAAGAACTATACATGTTAGAAAAAGAGATTTCTAAATATACATTAGAAACATTGCCGAAAGATTTATTACTTGAGGCTAAACAAAAAGGGTTCGCTGATAGACAAATTGCTCACATGCTAAATACTGTTGAAAGTAAAGTTCACACATTACGTGATGAAATGAATATTCAACGTGTGTTTAAACTTGTAGATACTTGTGCGGCTGAGTTCCCTGCTAAAACTCCTTACTACTACTCTACTTTCGAGGCTGAAATCGAAAGACCTGACGGCACGTGTTATGTTTCTAACGAAAGTGTTGTTTCAGATAAGAAAAAGGTAGTGGTATTAGGTTCAGGACCTAACCGTATCGGTCAAGGTATTGAATTTGATTACTCATGTGTACACGGTGTATTAGCTGCTGAAGAATGTGGATACGAAACAATTATGATTAACTGTAACCCAGAGACAGTATCTACTGACTTTGATACAGCGAACAAATTATACTTCGAACCAGTATTCTGGGAACATATCTATGACATCATCCAACACGAAAAACCAGAAGGGGTAATCGTACAGTTAGGGGGTCAAACAGCGCTGAAACTAGCTGAAAAACTCGAAAAGAATGGTATTAAGATCTTAGGGACAAGCTTTGACGCATTAGACTTAGCTGAAGACAGAGGTCGTTTCTCTGAATTATTAGAGCAACTAGATATCCCATTCCCTCAATTCGGGGTGGCCAAAACAGCTGAACAAGCATTAAAACTTGCAGATCAATTAGACTTCCCACTACTTGTACGTCCATCTTATGTACTTGGAGGTCAAGGAATGAAAATTGTAATCAACAAAAAAGAGTTAGAAGAGCACGTAATCGAATTACTAAACTCTATTCCTGGTAACTCTTTATTACTTGACCATTATTTAGCTGGAGCTATTGAAGCTGAAGCGGATGCAATATGTGATGGCGAGAATGTACACATCATTGGTATCATGGAACACATCGAACCATGTGGAGTACACTCGGGTGATAGCCATGCTATGTTACCTCCATTCAACTTAGGAGAGTTTGTATTAAACCAAATAAAAGACCACACGCGCAAGATAGCAGTTGCTCTTAAAACAGTTGGTTTAATCAATATTCAGTTTGCAATTAAAGATGATATTGTATACATCATCGAAGCAAACCCAAGAGCATCGAGAACAGTACCATTCATCGCAAAAGCGTATGGAGAACCTTATGTAAACTACGCTACAAAAGTAATGTTAGGACACAACAAGGTAACAGATTTCGACTTTAATCCACAGTTGAAAGGATATGCTATCAAAACACCAGTCTTTTCATTTAATAAGTTCAAAAACGTAAATAAAGCTTTAGGCCCTGAAATGAAATCAACAGGAGAGAGTATCTTATTTATTGAGAACTTAAGAGATGATCAGTTCTATGAAATCTATTCTCGTAGAAAAATGTACTTAAGTAGATAATCTTTAAGACTTAAATATTCAAAAAGAGGTATATGTAAAATATACCTCTTTTTTTTGCGATAAAGCTTAGCAATACTTTTTCCTACAACCCAAGATATAATTGTTATTTTTGACCTTTATCAATAAACCATCCTCTTATGTCACATGAAATTCTTGTTGCATTATTAGCCATACTAATCGTTCTTGCTTTTTTTATCGGTAGATCATCGAAAAGAGATCACCAAGGAACCAGTGAAGAAACTATAAAATTAAAGGCCGAAAATGAGTTTCAAAGTAAACTTATTACCCAATTACAACAAGAAAAAAAACAGGTCGAAGAACAAGCAGACCTATTTCGATTGGACAATCAAGAACTAATTGCCCGTATATCTATTCGAGATACAGAATACAACAATCTAAAAGAGCGATTAGAAGTACAACAAAAAGAAACTATTGCACTACAAGAAAAGTTCTCTAATGAGTTTGAAAATTTAGCTAATAAAATTTTAGAAGACAAAAGCGAGAAATTCACCAAACAGAATAAAGTAAATTTAGAATCACTGCTCTCCCCTCTACAAGAAAAGATTATGCACTTTGAACAAAAGGTAGAGCAAACCCATAAAGAAAGCATAGACCACCACGCTGCATTGCGCCAACAAATCTTTGGTTTACAACAAATGAATCAAAAGATGAGTGAGGAAACCATTAACCTAACCAAAGCTTTAAAAGGCGATAATAAAATGCAGGGGAATTGGGGTGAAATGATTTTGGAAAGTGTATTAGAAAAATCGGGCTTAGAAAAGGGAAGAGAATACGAAACACAGCAAAGTTTTACTTCCGAAAATGGCAATAGACTGCAACCAGACGTAGTTATTCACTTACCTGATCAACGTCATATGGTTATCGATTCAAAAGTATCACTTATTGCCTACGAACAATATATAAATGCAGTAGATGAAGATCAACAAAAAAAATATCTACACGAACACCTCTACTCTATAAAAAGACATATAGATGGCTTATCAGAAAAGAATTACTTTGAGCTTTATAAAGGCACAAGTCCTGATTTTGTATTGCTTTTTATTCCAATAGAAACAGCATTTTCTATCGCCATTAATGCAGATAATACACTATACACAAAAGCTTTTGAGAAGAATATTGTCATTGTTACACCTTCTACGCTATTGGCAACACTACGCACCATTGAATCAATGTGGACCCAGAGAAAGCAACAAGAAAATGCGTATGAAATAGCAAGACAGGCAGGGTTATTATATGACAAGTTTGTTGGTCTTACCAATGACTTAAGTAAAATAGGAAAGAAATTAGATGAAACGAAGAACGAATATGACAGCGCCTTCAACAAACTTAGCCAAGGAAAAGGAAACCTTATCACTTCTGTACAAAAACTCAAAGAGATGGGCGCTAAAGCTAAAAAGAGTCTTGATCCTTCTTTTACAAATCGAATAGACTATTCTGACGACATAGAATAACACAATTCACAACTCAAAGGTATAAGTAATCTTATACCTTTTTTATTTGCCTCTACTATTCCTGTGAGATACTAAGCCAACATTTCTCTTAAAAGTTAAATGACTATATGATCATAAATCAACAATAATGATTTAGATCAATGACATTATAATAAACCTTATATCCTTACACATTACGCAACAAAACT